>JAXGTK010000094.1:0-10583 GCA_040774965.1 Propionicimonas sp.
CGGGCCACGCCGTGAGGTGGACCGCCTCAGGAACCGTCCCCAATCTGGGCCGTCAGGATCGGGCGGCGTTCACCTCGTCGAGCATGCCCTGGACCGTGTCGAGCGACATGCCGCCGAAACCGGCCAGGGCCGCCAGCGGGACGCTCTCCATCATGCGCACCATCTCCGGGTCGCCGCCGAAGATCGCACCGGCGAAGTTCGCGATCATCTCCGCGAACGCGGGCACCTGCATCGCCTCCGCGACCGTCGAGTCCAGTGCGAGCGGACGGAACGGCTCGTTGCCCGCCACCGAGACCGTCCCCGACAACCGCAGGTCCCGGCTGGACGCGCCCACCTCGACGGTGTAGTCGCCGCCCTCCACCACCCACGCCTGGTCCCGGACGCTCCAGTAGGCCAGGTCGTCGGCGCCGATCGCGATCTCCACCCGCGCGGACGCCCCCGGCTCGAGCGCCGTGGACGCGAAACCCTTCAGCTCGCGCGGCACCCGGACGACGGAGGAGCCCGGCACCGACACGTACGCCTGGATGACCTCCCGGCCCGCCCGGTCGCCGGTGTTGGTCACGGTCAGCGACACGGTCACCCCGGCGTCCGTCGCGGCCAGCGCGAGGTCGGAGTAGCCGAACGTCGTGTACGACAGGCCGTGGCCGAACGGGAACGCCGGGGCGATCCCGGACGCGTCGTAGCCCCGGTAGCCCACGAACAGGCCCTCGCCGTAGCGCACCCCGGACTCGTCGCCCGGGAAGTGCAGCGCGCTCGGCACGTCCTCCAGCCGGTGCGGGATCGTCTCGGCGAGCTTGCCCGACGGGTTCACCACGCCGTACAGGACGTCGGCGAGCGCACCGCCGCCGGCCTGCCCGAGCAGCCAGCCCTCGACGACGGCGCGGACGCGGTCGGCGAAGGGCAACAGCACGGACGCGCCGTTGCTCAGCACCACGACCACGTTCGGGTTCACCGCGAGGATGTCCTCGAGCAGCGCCAGTTGCTCGGGCGGCAGGTCGGCGTCGTCCCGGTCGTAGCCCTCGGACTCGTGGTTCTCGCCCAGTCCGAGGAACGCGAGCACGACGTCGGCGTCCTCTGCGACCGCGATGGCCTGTGCGTGCGCGTCGGCGGCGAGCTCCTGCCCGGCCGCGGTCGTGAAGCCCGGCGCGAACGGCACCTCGTGGCCCACCAGCGCGGCGATCGCGTCCAGCGCGTTGTCCAGCCTCGTCGGGTTGACCCGCGACGACCCCGCCCCCTGGTAGCGCGGCGTGCGGGCGAACTCGCCGACCACCGCGACCCTCGTCTCCCGCGCGAGCGGCAGCACGCCGTCGTTGGCCAGCAGCACCACGCACTGCTCGGCCATCCTCCGGGCGAGCGCGTGGTGGGCGTCGGCGTCGAACGAGTCCGGCGCGTCGGCCAGGCTCGCCCGCGCCCTGCGCACCACGCCCTCGATCCGGGAGAAGGCGCGATCGATCGTCGCGGCATCGATCTCGCCGGCGTCCAGCGCGGCGCGCACCTCCTGCTCGTGCCCGGCGTTCGCCGGCATCTCCAGGTCGAGGCCCGCCTTCAGCGCGCGGACGCGGTTCCAGACCGCGCCCCAGTCGGACACCACGACACCGTCGAAGCCCCACTCGTCCCGCAGCACCTCGGTGAGCAGCCAGTGGTTCTCGGACGCATACGTGCCGTTCACCTTGTTGTAGGAGCACATGACCGTCCACGGCTTCGCCGTGCGGACGACGGTGCCGAAGCCGCGCAGGTAGATCTCGCGCAGCGTCCGCTCGTCCACCTGGGAGTCCCGCCGCATCCGGTCGGTCTCCTGGTTGTTCGCGGCGAAGTGCTTCACTGAAGTACCGATGCCCTGGCTCTGCACGCCGGTCACGAGCGCGGACGCCAGCACGCCCGCGACCAGCGGGTCCTCGGCGAAGTACTCGAAGTTCCGGCCGCACAGCGGCGAGCGCTTGATGTTCAGGCCCGGGCCGAGCAGCACGCCCACGTCCAGCGCGCGGCACTCCTCGCCGAGCGCGACGCCGACCTGCTCGACCAGCTCCGGGTCCCACGAGGACGCCAGCCCCACCGCGGGCGGGAAGCAGGTGGCGGGCTCGGAGGCGTTGATGCCGACGTGGTCGCTCGATCCGGACTGCTTGCGCACCCCGTGGGGACCGTCGGTCCACATCAGTTCGGGCAGGTCCGCCTCGGGGACCGCGGGGGTGTGCCAGAAGTCCGACCCTCCGGTGAGCGGGATCTCGGCGTGGACATCGACCATCTCTTGCTCCTTGCGTTGGTGTCCCGGGCCCTTCGTGACGCCCCTCGTTCCACGGGGCTCCTCAGGGACCGGCTGGTTGGTCAGCCCACTCGCCCGGTGCGGGCGACGTCGGCGAACCAGTGGGCGCTGGCCTTCGGGATGCGGTTGAGGTCCGCGTCCACGCGGACGAGGCCGAACCGCTTGCCGTAGCCGTACGCCCACTCGAAGTTGTCCAGCAGCGACCAGGCGAGGTAGCCGCGGCCGTCGGCGCCGGCGTCCATCGCCTCCCTGACCGCGGTCAGGTGCCGGCGCAGGTAGTCGATCCGGTCCGCGTCGTCGACCCGACCGTCGGCGTCCACCGCGTCGTCGAACGCCGCACCGTTCTCGGTGATCACCAGCGGCACGCCGGCCGGACCCGCGTAGTCGGTGTGCAGCCAGGTGAGCAGGTTGCGCAGCCCGCCCGGGTCGACCTCCCAGCCCATCGCGGTGAGCGGCAGGTCGCGCAGCACCTCGACCGCATCCGGCGCGGCGATGTGCGGGGTCGGCCCGGCCGGCTCCCCGGCCCGGAACACGTTGGTGGTGTAGTAGTTCACGCCCAGCACGTCGATCGGCGCGCTGATCGCGGCGAGGTCCTCGTCGGCGACGAGGTCCCCGGGCCAGACCTCGGCGAGGTCGTCCAGCACGTCGGCCGGGTAGTGGCCGGTGAAGACCGGTTCGACGAAGAAGCGGTTGGCCGTCCCGTCCACCCGCCGGGCGACGTCGCGGTCCTCGGGGCTCCCGGACGCCGGCAGCGCGGGCGTGAAGTTGAGCGTGATGCCCAGGCTCGCGGACCCGTCCGCCTCGCGCAGCGCCTGCACCGCCCAGCCGTGGGCCAGCAACAGGTGGTGCGCGGCCCGGATCGAGGCCGCCGGGTCGGTCTCCCCCGGCGCGTGCACGCCGGCGGCGTAGCTCAGGAACGAGGAGCACCACGGCTCGTTCAGCGTCGTCCAGGTACGCACCCGGTCGCCGAGCCGGTCGTGCACGGCCAGCGCGTAGTCGACGAACCGCTTCGCGGTGTCCCGGTCCGTCCAGCCGCCCGGCAGTGCGGCCGGAAGGTCCCAGTGGTACAGCGTCAGCCAGGGCGCCACGTCGTTGGCGAGCAGTTCGTCGACCAGGCGGGAGTAGAAGTCCATCCCGGCCGGGTTCACCACACCGTCGTTGAACACCCTCGGCCACGAGACGGAGAACCGGTAGGTGTTCATCCCCAGGTCGGCGAGCAGCTTCGCGTCCTCGGCGTAGCGGTGGTAGTGGTCGCAGGCCACCAGCCCGTCCTCGCCGTTGACGACCGCACCCGGCACGCGGCAGAACACGTCCCAGATCGAGTCCTGCCTGTCGTCCTCGGCCGACGCACCCTCGATCTGGTACGCCGACGTCGCCGAGCCCAGGAGGAATCCCTCCGGGAATTCGATGCTCATTGAGTTGCCTTTCCGCGCTCGTACCGGTCCACCGGAAGACGGGGGTCAGTCCTTGCGGACCTTGAGGCTGCCCTTGAGGTCGGGGACGTCGGAGAGCAGCCGCTTGGTGTAGTCGTGCTGGGGGGTGAAGATCACCAGGTCGGTGGTGCCGCGCTCGACGATCTGCCCGTGCTCCATCACGACCACCTCGTCGGCGAAGTAGCAGGCCTGGCCGATGTCGTGGGTGATGAACAGCACGGTGAGCCCCAGGTTCTCCCGCAGGTCCTGCATCACGTTGAGCGCGCTCACCCGCAGCGAGGCGTCCAGCATCGAGGTGGCCTCGTCCGCCAGCAACACCTTCGGGTTCATCATCAGGGCCCGGGCGATCATGACCCGCTGCCGCTGCCCGCCGGAGAGCTGGTGCGGGTACTTCTGCACCGCGTCGCCGGGCTTCAGCCCGACGTAGCCCAGGCAGGTCTCGATCAGCGCGTCGAGGGTGTCCCCCTCGAGCTTCTCCGCGCTCATCCCGCGCCGCAGCGTGTGGCCGATCGTGAAGAACTGGTTGAACGACGCGAACGGGTCCTGGAACACCGCCTGCACGTCGCGCCAGTAGGACCGCAGCTCGCGGCCCTTGATGTTCGTGACGTCCCTGCCCTGGTAGGTGATCGTGCCACTGGTCACCGGCATCAGCCGCAGCAGCATCCGGGCCAGGGTCGACTTGCCGGAACCGGACTCGCCCACCACCGCCAGCACCTTGCCCTGGTGGAACTCGACGCTCACGTCGTCCACGGCGGTCAGGTGGCCGCCGGCCACCCGGAACTGCTTGGTCACGTGGCTCGCGGCCAGCACCGGAGTCGCGTCGCTGATCGGCTCGCTCATCCCTCGCCCACCTCCATCGGAACGGTCTCGAACGCGTGGTCGTTGGCCCACCAGCAGGCCACCGAGTGGTCCCGCTCGTGCAGGAACTGCGGCTCCTTGAGGCTGCACTCCGGCATCGCGAACGCGCAGCGCGGGTGGAACCGGCAGCCGGTCGGCGGGTTGCCCAGGTTGGGCGGTGAGCCGGGGATGCCGAGCACGTGCTTGGTGCGGGTCTCCTCGGTCGGGTCGAGCACCGACGACAGCAGCGCGGACGTGTACGGGTGCCGCGCGTTGTTGACGAGTTCCTCGGTCGGCCCCGCCTCCACGATCTTGCCCGCGTACATGATCGCCAGCCGGTCGGTGACCATGCTGAGCACCGGCAGGTCGTGGGTGATGAAGATCACGCCGCGCATGATCCTCTTCTCCACCATCGCCAGCAGCATCTCGATCAGGGCCTTCTGGCTCGACACGTCGAGGGCGGACGTGGGTTCGTCCGCGATCAGCAGTGCCGGGTTCAGCAGCGTGGAGACCACGGTCACCATGCGCTGTTTCATGCCGCCGGAGAGCTGGTGGGCGTACTGGTCAAGCACCCGGGTGGGCATCTCCAGCATCTTCAGCCGGTCGGACGCCCGGTCCAGCGCGTCCGCCTTCGTGGTGCTCCGGTCGTGGGCCCGCATCACGTCGAAGACGAGGTCGCGGATCCGCAGCGTGGGGCTGATCGCGTTCATCGCACCTTGCGGGAGCAGCGAGACCGTCGCCCCCCGGTAGCCGCGGTGCACGTCGTTGGCGCCCCGCGCCAGGGTGCCCAGGTCGATCTCGTTGCCGTCGATCTCCATCCGGCCCGCGATCACGTACAGCGGGGGGTTGGCGATCATCGCCAGCGCGTTGCCGAGTGTGGTCTTGCCGCAGCCGGACTCGCCGGCCAGGCCGAGGATCTGGCCCTCGGGCACCTCGAGCGTCACGTTGTCGACCGCGGGGACGTCCGCTCCGCCGTCGGCCGCGTAGACGGCCGTCACGTTCGAGGCGCGCATCAGGATGTCACTCATGCCGTCACCTCCTCGCGCCCCTCGATCTGTGCCGCGAGCTTGCGTGCGGCCTCGGCCCGCCGGGCGGCTGCCCGGGCGAGGTTCTTCTTCTTGCCCCGGCGCAGCCGCGGGTTGAAGACCTCGTCGAGGGAGGACTGCAGGTAGAGCAGTGCGAAGCTGATCAGCGTCAGCATGATCGTCGGCGGCAGGAACGCCCAGTAGGCCCCGGTCGCGACCGCCTGGAACGCGAGCGCCCAGTGCAGTTCCATGCCCAGGGAGTTCGTCCCGGACGGGCCCAGGCCCAGCATCGACAGGGTCGACTCGGCGAGGATCGCGCTGGCCAGCTGCAGCACCCAGGCCATCACGATGTAGCTCGCCAGGTAGGGCAGCACGTCGAAGACCATGATGCCGGGCGTGCGGGCGCCGGAGAGCTTGGCCACGTCGATGTGTTCCCGCGTGGCCACCGAACTCGCCTGGGCGCGGACGGCACGGGCCGTCCACGGCCAGGACGTGATGCCGATCACCAGCGCGAGTCCGACGATGCCCTTCAGGAACGGGATGTCGGTGCTCTGCAGCGACATGGAGATCAGGATCAGGATCACGATCGCCGGGATCGCCAGCACGATGTTCGTGATGCCCATCAGCGCCTCTTCGATCCAGCCGCCGATGTAGCCGGCCAGGACGCCGATCAGGACGCCGATCACCGTCGCGAGGGTGCCCGCCAGCAGCCCGTTGATCAGGGAGTTGCGGGTGCTGGCCATCAGCACGGCCAGCACGTCGTAGCCGAAGTTGTCGGTGCCGAGGATGTGCTCGGCGGTCGGGGCGTCGTAGAGGCCGCCGACCTTCTGGTCCGGCGCATAGGGGTAGAACAGCGGGCCGATGAAGGCGATCGCCACCACGAAGAGGATCAGCCCGAGGGAGATCCACATCCGCGGACCGAAGTTGAGGCTGCGCCAGGCCGGCTTGGTCCTGGGCTGCGGCGACTGCGGGGCCCCGGAGACGAGGGGGCCTTCCTGCTCGGCGGTGGCCGCGTTGCTGGAGATGTTCGTCATGTCACTTCTCCCCCGCCTTCGCGGCCCGGATCCGCGGGTCGATGAACCCGTAGAGGATCTCGACGGCGTAGTTGGCCACCAGCACGGCGACCGTGATGATCAGTGTCACGGCCTGAACGACCGGGTAGTCGTTGCTCGAGATCGCGTTGAACAGCAGCGAGCCCATGCCCGGGTAGTTGAACACGAGCTCGGTGATCAGGGCGCCACCCACCATCGTCCCGATGCTCAGGGCGAGGCCGGTGATCTGCGGCAGCATCGCGTTGTTGAAGATGTAGCGGGTCATCCGGGCGTCCCCGATGCCCAGGCTGCGCGAGTAGTTCACGTAGTCGGAGCCGAGTTCGTAAATGGCCATCGAGCGCATGCCGACCGCCTGGCCGCCGATGTTGATCAACAACAGGGAGAGGAACGGCAGCCACCAGTACTGGAGGGCGTCGCTGAAGAAGGCCCAGCTCCACTCCGGGGAATTGCCCAGCGAGTACGCACCGCCGGGCGGGAACCAGCCGAGTTCCACGGCCAGTACGTAGAGCAGGATGATCGAGAGGCAGTAGTACGGCATGGAGGAGAACACCAGCGAGGTGGTGAACACCGACTTGTCCCAACTGCCGCCCTTGTAGGCGGCGACCGCGCCGAGAACGTTGCCGACGATCCATCCGATGATGATGGCGGGGAGCTGGAGCGCCAGGGTCCAGGGCAGCGACTGTGCGATGAGGTCGCTCACAGGCGTGGGGTAGTACGCGAACGACTTGCCCAGGTTCCCGTGCAGGATGCTGGTCACGTACGTCACGAACTGGTTCCACATCGGCTGGTCAAGGCCGAATTCCTTCATGAACTGCTCGTAGACACGTTGCTGCGCCTCGGAACTGGCGCCACCCTGGCCCAGACTCGAGACGATCACATCGACCGGGTTACCCGGGATGAGCCGTGGTAGCAGGAAGTTCAGAACCACTGCCACCACGAGCGCACCCAGGTACCACACGGTCTTGCTCGCCAGATAGCGTCGCAGACCCATGGCGCTCCAGTCCCCTTCCGGTCAGCCGGCGATCTTCTGAATCTTGTACATCCAGATGTTGCCGGCGCCACGGAACATCGGAGGCGCGTAGCTGTTGTTCTCGTCAGGCCAGTTGTAGAAGTTGGTGGCGTTGTACTCGTAGAACTCGTCAGGACGGTACATGATCGGGACCGACGGCACCTCCTGGCGGTACAACGTGTCCAGCTTGTCGTAGGCCGCCTTCTTCGCGTCATCGGTGGTCGCCTGCGCGGCCTCGGTGAGCATCGCCTCGACGTCGCTGTTCTTCCAGCGTCCGTAGTTGGCGAAGGTGGTCTTGCCGATGGGCTGCATCTCGGACTGGCTCATGATGTCCTTGAAGCGCGCCCACGGGGTGGCCGGGTTCACACCGGAGACGTACCAGACGGCCAGGTCGAAGGTGCCGCCCTGGATGGCCTGGGTGGTCTCGGCCTGCTGCGGGAAGTTCGTCGCGCAGTCGATGCCGATCGCCTGGAGGCTCTTCGCGATGATCTCGCAGGAGGCGTTCCAGTCCGTCCAGCCGGTCGGGGTGATCAGCTTGTACGGGCCGAGCCGGGTGCCGTCGAGGGTGTAGATGCCGTCGCTGCCCTTGGTGGCTCCGGCGTCGGTGAGCACCTTCTCCGCCGCGGTCGGGTCGTACGACCAGCCGTCGGCCTTCACCGCGTCCGCGTCGAAGAACTTCGACTCCGCACCGGTGGGCATGATCAGGCTGGCCTGGACGGTCGCGGAGTAGTCCGACATGGCGGTCTCGGCGATCGAGGCGTAGTCGATGGCTGTGGCGATCGCCCGCCGGACCGCGGCGCTGCCGAGGCCCTTCTTGGTGGTGTTGATCAGCAGCATCGGCATCGAGCCAGGCACGTAGTACGGCTTGTCCTTGAGGTAGGTGCCGACCGGCTTGCCGCCCTCCCACATCTTCCAGATCTGGGAGACGAACTGCTGCATGACGTCCAGTTCCCCGGCCTGGAACTTGATGTTGCCGTCCTCGTTGGACTTGAAGATCGGGTGGATGATCTGGCTCATCACCGGCAGGCCGCCGTAGAAGGTCTTGCCCCAGTACTGGTCGTTGCGGGTGAGCACGATCTGGGTCTGGTCAGCCTTGTCCAGGGTGAACGGGCCGGTGCCGAGGGGCTTGTCCATGACCTCGGTCGGGAGCTTGTCGTCGGCGATGCCGGAGAACACGGCCTGCGGCAGCACGTAGTTCTCGGTGAGCATGCGCAGCACGTTGCTGACGTTCTTGGACTTCTGGTTGATCTTGATCACCACGGTCTTGTCGTCGGTCGCCTCCATCGAGTCGGCGAGCTGCCAGAACGACGCGACGCTGATGCCGGAGTTCTTCTTGCCGACCTCGTAGGAGAACACGACATCCTTCGCGGTGCAGGCGCTGCCGTCGGAGAAGGTGACCCCGTCCTGGATGGTGAGGGTGATCGAGTTGGTGCCGTCGACGGTGTACGCCGAGGCGATGCCGGGCATCACCTCGCCGGTGACGATGTTCCAGCGCAGCGGCGTCTCGTAGACGATCTGCATCACGTTCGACGAGGCCGGCCACGCGGCCGTCGGGGAGAGCGGGTTGAAGGTCGCCGGGGGGCCCCACTGGAAGCCCGCGATGAGCAGGCTGTCGGCAGTGCTGCCACTGCGGCCCGTGCCCATCTGGCCGTTGTTGCCGATGCCGGGCTTGGCACCGCCGGACGCGCTGCCCGAGGCTGCGCCACCGCCACTGGTACCGCTGCCCGCGCAGGCCGCGAGCGCGATGCTGCCGGCGACCACGCCGCCGAGCTTGAGGAAGGATCGCCGCGACGGCTTCTCGAAGATGGAATCTGACATTGCTTACCTCCATTGGTTCGGCCCGCCAGTGGGCCTCAATGAGTGGTTGGTTGGGTTGTCGTTACTGCGGTTGTGTTGATTCGACGTCCCGGCCCTTCGCAGGGCCGCTGCTCAGGGCACCCTCATACGGCCTCACTCGGGGTCAGTGGCTTCGTGAGGGATCTCAGGGCCGGACGGACGGTGAGCCCGTCCAGCTCGTCGTCGGCGAAGCTTCCGGACACCGTGAAGGTGTGGGTCTCGCCGGGGAACAGGTCGACCAGCAGGCTGTCGCTGACAGCGTCCTCGTCGACCCGGTCCGGGAACAGACACAGGGTGCGCAGGAAGCTCCGCGCGGTGACGGTCACCGCCGCGCCGCCGTCGGTGCGGGCCACGCTCGCGTCGTAGTCGGGCGCGGGCAGGGCGGCGTCCACGTCCTCGACCAGCAGCTTCACCGCACGCTCGGCACCGTCCACGGTGACGACGAGGGCGAGCTCGGCCGCCGGGACGCCGGTGGCGTCGGGCGTGACCGCCACGGCAGCCGTCGAACGGACCTCGACGAGCCGGGACAGCGTGCGCGACCAGAGGACGTCGCCGGCGAGGGTGCGGAGTTCGACCGTGCCGGACGCGACCCAGTCGGCGGTGCCGTCATTGACCAGCACCGCGCGCCAGCCCTCCGCGTCGTGCTGCAGGGTGACGAGGTGGTCGGCGTAGGCCGAGCGGACCGCGTACCACAGCGGCTTGCGGCGGGCGACCGGCTCGCCCGCGGCGTTGGTGCCGAGGTCGAGCGCGGCCCACGAGGTGACCGGCCAGCAGTCGTTCAGCTGCCACACGATCGAGCCGAGGCACCGACCGCGCAGGGAGCGCCAGCGCTCGATCCCGTAGCGCACCGCGCGGGCCTGCTGCAGCTGCATCGCGAACAGCCAGTCGTCGAAGTCCTCCGGGCCCTCGCCGGGCGCCGGCAGGTGTCCCTGGATGCCCTGGTTCAGCTTGTCGTTGCCGCCGGCGGCCTTCTGGTGGACGAGCATCGCCGCCGAGGTGGCGCTGCGGTCGGCCGGCTCGAGCGTCCGCGCCCACGTGGCCCAGGTCGCGGGACCCTGGTAGCCGAACTCGGAGACGAAGCGCGGCGAGTAGTCGTCGTAGCCGGTGTAGTCACGCTGGTTCCACACGTCC
>JAXGTK010000095.1:0-10392 GCA_040774965.1 Propionicimonas sp.
GCGGTTTCCTGCTCGAGGAGAGCCGCGGGCAAACGGCGCCCCGGCCGCTGCCGATCGTCCCGGTCTCCCCCGTGGACGCCTGGGAGGACGCCCTCAAGCGCTCCTGACCGGACCCGTCCCGGCCACGGCGACCAGGCCGGTGGCGACGCCGTTCAGGGTGCCCGCGACGACGTCGGAGGCGTAGTGCAGGCCGGTGTGGACGCGCGCCCACGCCAGCGTGGCCGGATAGGCGAGGCACAGTGCGGTGGCCACCCCGCGCAGCCAGGGGTTCCGGACGCGTCCCGCGAGCCGCAGGTAGACCACCATCAGCGCGACGTTCGCCCCCTGGTGGCCGGACGGGAAGGACGAGGTGGGCTGTTCGCGGTCGAGCCGTGGAACGTCCGGACGGTCCCGGTTCACCAGCGCCCCCGCACCGAGGTAGACCACGGTCTGCAGCACGAGCGCGACGGCGGGCGCCGCGGCCAGTTCCGCGTCCCGCGTCCGGCGCCAGACCAACGCGACCGCGACCAGCCCGTGCAGCACGCTGGCCGGAACGTCCGAGGCGGTCGAGACCACCCTGGCCAGCCGGTCGCGTCCAGGGGTCCGGTGCGCCTGGAGACCGCGGATCACGGCCGTCTCCCGCTCGCGCAGCCGGTCGCTGCGGCTCAGGACGCGTCCGGCGACGACGTTGGCCACGGTGAGCCCGGCCGTGGCCAGCAGGCCACGCACCACGCGGTTCCGGTCAGCGTCCAGCACGGGATCAACCGGCCCGGACGACGGCCGGGGCGAGGACACCGTTCTGCTCCACGGGCCACACCCTACGGCCGCATCGCCGGCCCGCCCGCCGCTGCCCGCTCAGCCGGTCCGGAACTACGCTGGGGCATGGCCGAATCACCACGGCAGTACCTCGCCGCAGCGCCCGAGGCCGGACGGCCCTGGCTGGAGGAGTTCTGGGCGCACGTCGCCGCCCGCGCGCCCCGGCTGGAACCGGTCATGTTCCGGCAGGTGCCGATGTACAAGTTCTCCGGCAGCTACCTGGAGGGGTACGTGATGTTCACCGCGGCGAAGGGCCACTTCTCCGCGCACGCGATCGACTTCGACCTGGTCGCGGCGGCCCGGCAGGACATCCCGGGCGCGTTCGGCGGCAAGGGCTCGGTGAGCGTGAAGTACGCCAACGAGGCCGCGAAGCCGGCCCTGAGGGAGTTCGTGGACGCGGTGCTGGCCCGGCACGGCTTCCTCTGAACGACGCGCACCGGCTGGGTCCGGTTCAGGCCGGTGCCGTTCGGGACGCGCCGGGATGGTTGGATGGCGCCATGAGCGTAGAGATCGGGACGCCGCTGTCCGCGTCCGCCACCAGGGTGATGCTGCTCGGCGCCGGCGAACTGGGCAAGGAGGTCGCCATCGAGCTGCAGCGGCTCGGCGCCGAGGTCGTGGCGGTGGACCGCTACTCCGACGCGCCGGCGATGCAGGTCGCCCACCGTTCGTACGCGATCGACATGCTCGACCCCGCGGCGCTGCGCCAGATCATCCGGCTCGAGGCGCCGCACGTGGTGGTGCCCGAGGTGGAGGCGATCGCCACGTCCGTGCTGGCCGACGTGGAGGCCGCCGGCGTCCGGGTGGTTCCGACGGCGCGCGCCACCCGGCTGACCATGAACCGTGAGGGCATCCGCCGGCTGGCCGCCGAGGAGCTGGGGCTGGCCACCTCGCCGTACCGGTTCGTCGAGACCGAGTCCGAGCTCGCGTCCGCGGCGGCCGAACTGGGCCTCCCGTGCGTGGTGAAGCCGGTGATGTCGTCCTCGGGGAAGGGCCAGTCCGTGCTGCGGTCGGCCGGGGGCGTGGCCGAGTCGTGGCGCCACGCCCAGGAGGGCGGACGGGCCGGCGGCGGGCGCTGCATCGTCGAGGGGTTCGTCGAGTTCGACTCCGAGATCACCCTGCTGACCGTCCGGCACTCCGGTGGCACGTCGTTCCTCGACCCGGTGGGCCACGTCCAGGTCGACGGCGACTACCGGGAGTCGTGGCAGCCGGCCGCGCTGCCCGCCGCGGCGCTCGCGAAGGCGCAGGAGATGGCCGGCGCGGTGACGGAGGCCCTCGGCGGCTGGGGCCTGTTCGGGGTGGAACTGTTCATCGTCGGCGAGGACGTGCTGTTCTCCGAGGTGAGTCCGCGTCCGCACGACACCGGGATGGTCACCATGGTGAGCCAGGACCTCTCGGAGTTCGCGCTGCACGCCCGCGCGGTGCTCGGGCTGCCGGCCGGCGGCGCCGCGCGCACCGGGGGTCCGGACGAGCCGGCGGCGGCGTCCTGCGCGGTGCTGGCCGAGGGTACCGGCGTCCCCCGGTTCGGTGGCGTGGACGCGGCCCTGGCCGTCCCCACCGCGCAGGTGCGGCTGTTCGGCAAGCCGGCGGTGTCCGGCCACCGCCGCGTGGGCGTCACCCTGGCCCGCGGTGCCGACGTCGAGCAGGCCCGCGAGCGCGCCCGGGCGTCCGCCGCGGCCCTCACCATCACGCTGGACCGGATCGGGGACGGTTCCTGATCCGGTCCACCATCACCCTGGACTGAATCAGGAACCGTCCCCCATCCGGTCCGACGCGGCTCTTCAGGCGTCGCCGCGTCCGGTCGCGTCCAGCGCACGGTCGAGTCCGTCGAGGACGGCGATGGCCCCTGCCAGCGCTTCGTGGTCGGGAAGGTGGGATTCGAGCATCCGCACCCACTGCTCCCGTTTGAGGTCGAGGTTCTGCTGTGCGAACGGCGTGGCCTCCACGTGGACGCTCCGGCGGTCGGCCGGATCGACCGTGCGGCGGAGGAAGCCCTTGCGTTCGAGGTCCCGCAGCGCCGCGCTCGCGTTACTGCTCTTGAGTCCGAGCTTCGCCGCGATCAGGGACGGCGACGTGCCCGGATCGGCATCGATGCACCGCATCACCATCGCCTCCAGCGAACTCAGCGGGACCGCCGACGTGCCGTCCTGGTCCCGCAGGGTGAGCCGCCGGGACACACTCAGCACCAGTTCGGCCAACCGGGCGGCCGGAGGGATCGGTTGCGGGGTGGACCTGTTCGCCATATACCTATGCTAGCATAGCTATTCTCACCCTGACGCAAGGAACAGATGACCTCTCCGCCCAGCCCGCCGGCACAGACCCGGATCAACCCCGCGCTCCTGGTGGCGCTGGCCCTGCTCGCCGCCGCGGCACCGCTCGCCACCGACCTGTACCTGCCCGCGTTCCCCGCGATGGTCACCGAACTGGCCACGACGGCCACCGGCGTCCAGCTCTCGCTCACCGCGTTCCTGCTCGGGGCCGGCCTGGGCCAGGTGGCGTTCGGTCCCCTGTCGGACCGGGTCGGCAGGCTGCGTCCCCTGCTCTGGGGAACCGCCGTGTACGTGCTGGCCAGCGCGGCGGCCGCGATCGCCCCGTCCGTGGCACTGCTCGTGGCCGCGCGGCTCGTGCAGGGCTTCACCGGTGCTGCCGGCATGGTGATCGGACGCGCGATCGTCACCGACCTCGCCCGTGGCCAGCAGGCGGCTCGGGCGTTCAGCCTGATGATGCTCGTGGGCGGCGTCGCCCCCGTTCTGGCCCCGGTCGCCGGGAGCCTGCTGGCCGGGAGCATCGGCTGGCGGGGCCTGCTGTGGATCGTCACGGGCCTCGGCGGCGTCACGCTGGTCACGTCCGCCCTCTTCGTCCGCGAGACCCACCCGGCACGGGCCCGGGCCCCGCGGACGCGCGCGGCGGGCACCGGGCTGCGCGCCCTGTGGACGCGACGTTTCGTCGGCAACGCGCTCGCCTTCGCGTTCGGCTTCGCCACGATGATGGCCTACATCTCCGCCTCGCCCTTCCTCTACCAGGACCTGATGGGGCTCTCCCAGGTCGAGTACGGGTTCGCCTTCGGTCTCAACGCGCTCGCCCTCACGGTGACCGGTGGGATCTCGGCGCGACTGACCTCCCGCTTCCCGGCGGTCCGGCTCGCCCGCGGTGGGCTGCTGGCCAACCTCGCCGCCATCATCGCGCTCGCCCTGCTCGCGGTGTCCGGGGCTCCGACGCTGGTCCTCGCCGCGCCGATCCTGGTCGCGGTGGCGTCCCTCGGTTTCGTCCTCGGCAACACCACCGCGCTCGCGCTCGACCAGGTGCCCCGCAGCGCGGGCCTCGGCTCGGCAGCGCTCGGCCTGCTGCAGTTCGGCCTCGCCGGCACCATCGCGCCGCTGGTCAGCCTGGGCGGGGGCGCTTCGGCGCTGCCGCTCGCCGCGACCATGCTGGGCGCCTCCCTGATCGCCAACCTCGCCTTCCTGCTCGCCGGACGGGCGTTGCGGCCGGACGAAGCCGGAGCGCACGACTCGTCCTCGCCCGTCGGGGACCCGGCCGGCCTCGTCGAGCAGGGAACCACCTGCCACCCGGGCGGGGAGCCCGCTGCCGACGGTGGACCGTAACAGGAACCGTCCCCGATACGGTCCACCGGGCGGGGGTCGGCCCGACACACCGCCGAAACGTCGGCGACCTAGCCTTCCGGAATGGACGTCGCGGTGATCGGTGCCACCGGCGACGTGGGCCGCCAGGTCTGCGTCCAGCTGGTCGAGCGCCGGATCGTGCCCGTGTCGTCGCGGCTGCAGCTCGTCGCCCGGGCGGACGGGCCGTCGGCGCGGGCCGCCCACGGGCTGCGGGCCGACCTCGTGGACGCCTACGCCGAGCACACGCCGTGGCTGGACGTCGCCCTCGACCCGGCCGAGGTCGTCGCCGACGTCATCGTGATGACCGCCGGGCGGACCATTCCCGCCTCCCCGGGCGGCAGCATCGACCGCCGGGCCCTCGCCGCGCACAACGTCGGCGTGTTCCGCTCCTACGCCACCGCGCTCGCCGAGCACGGCTCGGGCCACGAGGTCGTGATCGTGGTGTCCAACCCGGTCGAACTGGGCGTCGCCGTGTTCGCCGACATCCTCGGCCGGCACCGGGTGATCGGGATGGGCGCCTGGCTGGACACGCTGCGGTTCCGGCGCGAGATCGCCACCTCGCTGGGCATCCGGCGGCAGTCAGTGGGCGGCTTCGTCGCCGGCCAGCACGGGGACGACGCGGTTCCGCTGTGGTCGAGCGTCCGGATCACCGGCCTGACCCCGGACGAACGTGCGCACGCGGTGGCCCGCCTGCGGGGCGAGCGTACCCTGGACACCTTCGACGAGGAGGTCACCGCAGCCAAGCGCGAGCTGACCGAGCTCGCCGTCACCGACATGCACGCGGCCTTCGACGCGATCGACGCGCTCCCGCCGGACCTCCGGGCCGTCGCCCGACCGTGGCTCACCCACCAGAGCGGCGCCAAGACCGCCTCGGGCACCGCGGGCGCGACCGTCGACCTCGTCGACACCGTCTTCGACGGCCGGGAGATCGTCGTGGCCGGCCAGGTGGCGCTGGACGGCGAGGTGGCCGTCGACGGCGCCCCCGTCCGCGGTGTCGTCGGCGTGCCGACCGTGCTGGGCCCCGAGGGCTGGACCCGGGTGCTGCTCGACCCGTTGCCGCCGGACGAGTCCCGACGACTGGCCGCCAGCGCCGGCCGGATCGCCGCCTCCCTCGCCGACTGGCGGACGCGACGATGACCGCCCCGACCCGGTACGTCGCCTACGTCAGGGCCGTCGACCGTCCGGGCGCACTGACCAGCATCGCCGAGGTGGTGAGCAGCCGCGGGGTGAGCGTCGAGTCGTTCACGTCCGGCGACCGGCGCGACCACACGGCGCTGCTGACGCTCGTCTTCGCCACCAGCGCCCGGCTGCGCACCGTGATCGAGCGGACGCTCGGACGCCTCGCCGTGGTGAGTTCCGTGCTCGTACTCCGGGCCGACGCGCCGCAGGTGCGCGCCGCGGGCGTCGTCCACGCCGCGCCGGGACGCCGGTTCGTGCCACCCGCTGACGCGGCCGTGACCTGGTCCGGCGACACCAGCCTGGGCCAGCCGCTGCTCGTCGAGGGCTCCCTGGCCGCGGTCGAGCGGGTGCTCGCCGCCGCCCGCGCCGACGGCGCGACGCTGGCCAGTTCCGTGCTGCTGCCGCCCTGAACGGACGCAGCGGTCCCGACGGGCAGGCCGGACCGCGGCCGAGACCTCCGGCGAGCCGTCGGCAGGTCACGCGGCCGTCGGCACTCCGGGGAGCGACTGTCGGCGGCTCGGGGTACGGTCGCCCGGAGACGACAGGAGGCACCATGACCACCCTCACCGACCGCCCCCACTCCGCCCTCGTGGTGATCGACGTGCAGAACGGCGTCGTGGCCGACGTCCACGACCGCGACCGGGTGCTGGCGAACATCCGCACGTCCGTGGAGCGGGCCCGCGCGGCCGGCGTCGGGGTGATCTGGGTGCAGGACGCGGCCGAGGGGCGCGAACACGGCAGCGAGGCCTGGCAGATCGTCCCCGAACTCGAGGTGGCCGACACCGAGCCACGCGTGGAGAAGCTCTACGGCGACGCGTTCGAGGCCACCGACCTCGAGCAGGTGCTGGCCGCCGCGGGCGTGGGCCGGCTCTACATCGCCGGCGCCCAGACCGACGCCTGCGTCCGCTCGACCCTGCACGGCGCGTTCACGCGCGGCTACGACACCGTGCTGGTCGCCGACGCCCACACCACCGAGGACCTCTCCTCGTGGGGCGCGCCCGCCCCCGAGGCCGTGATCGCACACACCAACCTCTACTGGAGCTACCAGTCCGCGCCGGGGCGCGAGGCCGGCACCGTCACCGCCGCGCAGATCTTCGGCTGACCTCGTCCGTCGTTCGTACGGGGGACTGACGGCGTTGGGGGCGCCGGTCATAATGTCCGACATGGCTGGTAGCACCCCCCGCGCCTCCGCCGAGCGCGCCGCCCGGTTCGACGCGATGATGCTGCGGCTCGAGCGCCGGTTCTTCGCCGACACGAGGAGCTGGATCTGTGGACGCGCCAGCGGCGAGGTGCTCGAGATCGCCGTCGGAACCGGCCTGAACCTGCCGCACTACCCCGACCGCGTCCGCCTCACCGGCGTCGACCTCGACCCCGAGATCCTCGACTTCGCCCGCCGTCGGGCCAGCGTGATCGGGCGCGAGATCGAACTCGGCCAGGCGGACGCGATGGCCCTGCCGTTCCCCGACGAGACGTTCGACTCGGTCGTGTGCACGTTCGCCCTCTGCGGGGTACCGGACGAGGCGCACGCGATCAGTGAGGCACTGCGGGTGCTCCGGCCCGGCGGGAGCCTCCTGCTCGCCGACCACGTGATCGCCACCAACGCCCTGGTGCGCGCCGGCCAGCACCTGCTGGAGGCGGTGACGATCCGGACCTCCGGAGAGCACTTCACCCGACGGCCGAGCGACCACCTGGACGCGCAGGGCGCCCAGGTGGTCTCGAGCGACCGGTTCACCTACGGCGTCGTCGAGCGCGTGCACGCCCGCAAGTACGCCTGACGCGAACCCTCTCCCGACAAGTACCCACTGAGAACGGCGGAACCCGCCCGCAGGCCCGACCAGAATGCCTGGATGGAGAGCGCGTTCTTCCTGGTGGTGCTGGTCGTGGCGATCCTCGCCGGCACGGCGCTGGCCGGACGGCTCGGCTTCCCCGCGCCGCTGCTGCTGATCGCCGCGGGCGTCGCCGCCAGCTTCATCCCGGGTGTGCCCGAGGTGCACCTGGAGCCGGAACTCGTCCTGCTCGGCCTGCTGCCGCCGCTGCTCTACGCCGCCGCCGTGCAGACCTCACTGGTCGACTTCGCGGCGAACAAGCGCGCGATCCTGCTGCTGTCGGTGGGGCTGGTGGTCGTCACGACGCTCGGGGTCGGGGTGGTGGTGCACGCGCTGCTGCCCGACATCGGCTGGCCGGTGGCGTTCGCGATCGGTGCGGTGGTGGCCCCGCCCGACGCCGTGGCCACGACCGCGGTGGCCCGCCGGATCGGACTGCCCCGCCGGATCGTCACGATCCTGGAGGGCGAGTCGCTGCTGAACGACGCCACCGCGCTGGTCTCGCTGCGGACGGCCGTGGCCGCGATCGGCGCCGGGGTGACCGCCTGGGAGGTCGGCGCCGACTTCCTGCTCGCGGCCGGCGGGGGTGCGCTGGTCGGGTTCGTGGTGTTCAGGGTGGTGGCGTGGTTCCGTCCGCTGATCAGCGATCCGCTGCTCGACACCGCGGTCTCGTTCGTGATCCCGTTCGTCGCCTACCTCGCCGCGGAGGAGATCCACGCGTCCGGGGTGCTGGCGGTGGTGGTCGCCGGCCTGCTGCTCGGGCACAAGGCGCCGCTGCTGCAGACCGCCAAGTCTCGGATCACCGAGCGGACGAACTGGAGGACGATCGCGTTCCTGCTGGAGAACCTCGTCTTCCTGCTGATCGGCCTGCAGGCGAAGTGGATCGTCGGGGACGTGCTGCTCTCCGGCACCCCGCTGGCTCTGGTGGCGGCGGTGTGCCTGGCCACGCTCGCCGCGGTGATCGTCCTGCGCCTGGCCTGGGTGTTCCCGGCGCGGTACCTGCTGATCCGGCCCACTCCCGATCTGGAGACCGGACGCCGCCCGCCCGCCGCCAACACGTTCATCATCGGCTGGGCCGGCATGCGCGGGGTGGTGACGCTGGCGGCGGCCTTCGTGATCCCGCCGGGCACCCCGTACCGCGAGGTGCTGCTGCTGGCCGCGTTCACGGTGGTGGCGGGCACGCTCTTCATCCAGGGGCTGTCGCTGCCCTGGCTGGCCCGCCGGCTGCGCGTGCGTCCGCCGGACCCGATGGAGGACGCCCTGGCGCGCGCCACCCTGCTGCAACAGGCGTCCCAGGCCGCCGAGGAGCGACTGGCCGAACTGGAGTTCGAGGATCCGCACGGGGTCGTCGAACTGATCCGGCAGCGCAGCGAGCAACGGAACTTCGCCGCGTGGGAGCGCCTCGGCACGGCCGACGACCGGGAGACGCCGAGCGAGCTGTACGCCCGGATCCGCACGGACATGATCACCGCCGAGCGGGAGCGCGTCCTGCAGGTGCGGGCCGGCGGACAGGTGTCGTCCGAGGTCATCGCCGAGGTGTTGGCCATGCTCGACCTGGAGGAGTCGATGATCGACGACGCCCAGCCGGAGCGGGTCGAGTCGCCCGATCCCGTCCGGCACCTCACCGGGGAGGGCTGCGCGGACCTCGACCGCTACCCGGCGGTCGCGATCGAGGGCGACCGGACCTGCCGGCGGTGCCTCGAGGAGGGGCTCACCTGGGTGGCGCTGCGGCAGTGCCTGGAGTGCGGCAACATCGCCTGCTGCGACTCCTCGCCGGGCCGCCACGCCACCGTGCACTTCCGGGAGACCACACACCCGGTGATGCAGTCGGCCCAGCCCGCCGAGGACTGGCGCTGGTGCTTCGTGCACCACGCGACGGGCTGACCCGACCGGCTGATCCGCCTGCCCGAGTCGGTGAGCGCCCGGACCGCGGCGTCCGTACTCCTCCAGGGACTCACCGCCCAGTTCCTGGCGACGGACAGCTACCCGCTCGATCCCTCCGACCCAGCCCTGGTGCACGCCGCCGCCGGAAGCGTCGGAGGCCTGCTGATGCAGTGGGGCCGGGCCTGCGGCGCGCGCGCTGCTGGAGTCCCGGGCCCCGGTGGGCAAGGTCCTGCTCCTCCCGTAGTCCCGGCGCCCTTGCAGCCGTCCGTCCCCGGCGTGGACCCTGTCCCCGGACGTTCGCCGCGCAGTAACCTTCCGTAGAGCAGCTTCTGGGGGGTGGCGGCCGTGACCAGCGAAGTGATGTCCGACCCGATCGATCGAACCCGGTTCCCGATCGATCCGTGGGCGCTGCGTGAGGTCCGGTACAACCCCAGGGACCTCGGCGTGACCGAGACCCTGTTCTCGGTGGCGAACGGCTACCTGGGCCTGCGCGGCAACGTCGAGGAGGGCCGGGACGCCTTCGCGCACGGCACCTTCATCAACGGCTTCCACGAGGTGTGGCAGATCCACCACGCCGAGGACGCGTTCGGCTTCGCGAAGATCGGCCAGACCATCGTGAACGCCCCGGACGCGAAGATCATGCGCCTCTACGTCGACGACGAGCCCCTGCTGCTCAGCGTCGCCGACCTGCAGCGCTACGAGCGCACCCTGTCGTTCCGCGACGGCGTGCTCGTGCGCGAGGTGGTCTGGCGCACCCCGTCCGGCAAGCACGTCCAGCTGCGCTCGCGGCGGATGGTGTCGATGCCCGAGCGGCACCTCGCCGTGATGGACTACGAGATCACGCTGCTCGACTCCAACGCGCCCGTGGTGGTCAGCTGCGAGATCCTGAACCGGCAGGACGGGCAGGACGAGTTCCACGAGCAGGCCGCGGCGATGGGGTCCGGCTTCGACCCCCGCCGCGCCGCGCAGCTCACCGGCCGGGTGCTCGAGCCGGTCTCCAAGTGGGGAGGCGACGGACGCACCGTGCTCGGCTACCGCGTGGCCCAGTCGAAGATGACCCTCGCGGTGGCGGCCGACCACAGCATCCAGACCAC
>JAXGTK010000096.1:0-10382 GCA_040774965.1 Propionicimonas sp.
CGGCACCAGGGCCACGCGCCAGGCCGGACGCCACGCGTCGTCCCAGCAGCAGGCCACGGCCGTGGGGGAGTAGTCGGTGACGAAGCGGGCGATGAAGTCGAGCAGTCCGCGCACCGCGTTCACCGGCCGCCCGTCCGGCGCGCGCAGGCTCGACGGCAACCCGTGGAACGCGCGGAAGTACAGCGACGCGGTGTCGAACAGCATCAGTCGGGGTTCGGCCATCGCCCCATGCTGCCGCACCATCGGCGCCCTCACCAGCCCCGTCTCCGCACGACGCTACGCCCCGGTCAACGACGCTCCGTTTCGACGCGTAGCGTCCTCGTCCTCCGCGTAGCGGGGCGGGGCGGACGGGCTGGCTAAGCTGGGCGGGCTGTCGAAGGGAGGCCCGTGGTCGATTGGCTCGCCGCACGGCACTGGAGCCTGCGGACGGCGATCGCGCTCCTCACCGGCGTGGCGACCGCGCTCGGCTTCCAGCCGTACGGGTGGTGGCCGCTCGTTCCGTTCGGCGTCGCCGGACTGACCCTCGTCGTCCTGGCCGCGCGCCGCATCCGCGGCGCCACGGGGCTCGGCCTCGCCTGGGGAGTCGGTTTCCTGCTGCTCGGCATCGGCTGGATGCAGGTGATCTTCGTGCAGGCCATGGTCGGCCTGGTGCTGGTCGAGTCGCTGTTCTACGCCCTCCTCGGCGCCCTGCTGAAGGTCGCCGCCCGCACGCCGTGGTGGCCGTTGCTGGCAGCGGGCCTCTGGACCGGCATCGAGTTCACGTACTCGCGCTTCCCCTTCGACGGCTTCGGCTGGATGCGGCTGGGCTACGCGATGGTCGACTCACCACTGGCCTGGGCGCTGCCGCTGGTCGGCGTGGCCGGGCTCAGCTTCCTCACCGCGCTGGTCGGGCAGGGGCTCGCCTGGCTCGCGAGCGCCTTCACGCGGCGCCACGTGATCGTGTCCGCAGCGGTGCTCGCCGCGATGGCGCTGCTCGCCGTCGGAGGCACCCTCGTCCCGGTCGGCACCCAGACCGGCACGGTGAACGTGGGCTGGGTGCAGGGCGGCGCCCCGGGGGGCGGCGTGTACGGCATCGGCGAGGCTCGCACCACGACCCGCAACCACCTCGCGGAGGCGGTGAAGCTGCGCGAGAAGATCGACGCGGGGGAAGTGCCGCGACCCGACTTCGTCGTGCTGCCGGAGAACACCACCGACATGGACCCGTACACCGATGCGCAGACCGGCGCGCTGGTCCAGGCCATGTCCGAGGCGCTGGGCGTGCCGATGCTGTTCGGGGTGATCCTGGACGGCCCCGGCACCGACGAGCGGCAGACCGCGTCCCTGTGGTGGGAGCCCGGCGAGGGGGAGACCGCGCGCTACATCAAGCGCGGCATCGTCCCGTTCGGGGAGTGGGTGCCCCTGCGCTCGCTGCTGCTGCCGCTGATCCCCGAACTCGCCTTCGTCGGCCCGCAGTCCATCCCCGGGACCGAACCCGGCGCCCTCCCCGTCACCCTGCAGGACGGGCGTGCGCTCACCCTCGGCGTCATGGTCTGCTACGACCTCGTCTACGACGACTTCGTCTACGACACCGTGCGCTACGGCGGTCAGGTCGAGGTCGTGCAGTCCAGCAACGCGATGTACCAGGGCACCGGCCAGATCGAGCAGCAGTTCGCCATCACCCGGGCCCGGGCCATGGAGTTGCGCCGGGAGGTGCTCGTGGTCACCACCAGCGGCGTCAGCGGCCTGATCGAGGCGGACGGGTCGGTCGCCTTCACCGCGCCCGACCACGTGGGTGCGTCCGGCGTGGTCACGCTGCCGGAGCGCTCCGGGCTGACGCCGGCCACCTGGCTCGCCTCGCCACTCGAGCTGGCACTGACGATCCTCGCCGGGTTCGGCCTCGTGGCGAGCCTGCGATACGGCAGAATGGGCAGGACCGATTCCGGAACCGGAGGAAACGAATGACCGACCCGGCAGCCCCCCTTGAGCGGGTGCTCGTCATCATCCCCACCTACAACGAATCGGAGAACATCGGTCCGATCACGCGCCGGATCCGGTCGGCCGTGCCGGACGCCCACATCCTGGTCGCGGACGACAATTCGCCCGACGGCACCGGTGCGCTCGCCGACGAGCTCGCCGCGGCGGACGACCACCTCCGCGTCCTGCACCGCAAGGGCAAGGAAGGCCTCGGCGCCGCGTACATCGCGGGGTTCCGGTGGGGCCTCGCCGAGGGCTACCAGGTGCTCATCGAGCACGACGCCGACGGCTCCCACCAGCCCGAGTACCTGCCCGCGATCCTGGAGCGGCTGAAGACGGCGGACGCCGTGAAGGGCTCGCGCTACGTGAAGGGCGGCTCCACGAAGGGCTGGCCGCTGCACCGGGAGCTGCTTTCCCGCGGCGGCAACCTGTGGACGCAACTCATGCTCGGGCTGCCGGTCCGCGACGCGACCGGCGGCCTGGTGGCCTGGCGTGCGACCACGCTGGAGGGCATGGGACTCGACGGCATCGAGGCGGCCGGCTACGGCTTCCAGGTGGAGATGGTGCGCCGCGCCATCCGCGCCGGGTTCACCGTCGCGGAGGTGCCGATCGAGTTCGTCGAGCGTGAGCTCGGCGACTCGAAGATGAGCGGGAAGATCGTCGCCGAGGCCATGCTGCTCACCACCCGCTGGGGCCTGGCGTACCGGGTCGGCCAGCTGAAGGGCCTCCTCGGCCGGAGAGGCGCCTCGTGACGGGCACGCCCGTGCGGCGGCCGTGGCTGGTGCCGGTGCTCGTCGCCGTGATCATCGTGCTCTCGGTCGCCGAGGTCTGGCTGCTCACCTACGTCGGGATCCGGATCGGGGTCCCGTGGACGCTCGCGATCCTGATCGCGGAGGCCGTCCTGGGGGCGTGGCTGATGCGGCGGGAGGGCAACAAGGCCTGGCGCGCGCTCGTGGACGCCTACACCACGGGCAAGATGCCGTCCGGCCAGCTCGCCGACGCCGCCCTGGTGCTGGTCGGCGGGCTGCTGCTGATCCTGCCGGGCTTCCTCACCGACCTGATCGGCCTGGTCTGCCTGCTGCCGTGGACGCGTCCCACGGCCCGGCGTGCGATCGCGGTCGTCGTGGCCCGACAGGCGGCGCGCAGCGGTTTCGACGTGAACTCGGTGCGCTCGCCCTACGCGGGCGGCACCGTGGTGGAGGGTGAGACCGTGGACGGTCCCGAGGAGCCCCCGGAGCCGCCGGTGGTCAGCGGAGAGATCGAGGAGTAACAGCGGCGCCACGGGCGCCGGGTGTCGGGGACGCGGGAGCAGTCCTCAGTGCGTCTCGCCGCGGATCTCGTCCAGTCGTTCGGCGAGCAGGTCCTCGAGCTCCTCGATCGAGCGGCGCTCGCGCAGCATGTCCCAATGGGTGCGCGGCGTCTTGGTCTCCTTGGTCTCTGGCTCCGCGCCGTCCGAACGACGGGAGGTTCCTCCGCATCGCGGGCACTCCCACTCGGTGGGCAGTTCCGCCTCCTCGGCGAACACGACCGTGAAGTGGTGGCCCTTCGGGCAGTCGAAACCGATCTCCTGGCGCGGCGCCAGCTCGACCCCGCTCGGGTCGGCATGGCTCTTGCTGCCCAGTCCGGAACCCCTCAAAGCACGTTCAGCCATCGCACCTACCTTCCGCTCACCACGCTAGCGAGCCACCCAAGCCGTTGTCTCCCGGCGCCGGTGCGGTCGACCGGGGTCACAGCACCTTTGGTAACACGTTCCCGGCGTCGATGATTCCCCTGCGCATGTCGACCCTGGCCAGCAAGATGCCGCCCACCACGAAGAACGCGATCAGGGCGACCAGCGCCAGGCGGTAGGACTGGGTGAACTGGAACACCAGGCCGAAGGTGAGCGTTCCCAGCCAGCTCGTGCCACGTTCCATCGCCTGGTAGAAGCTGAAGTACTCCGACTCCCGGCCCAGCGGGATCAGCTGGCTGTACATCGAACGGGACAACGCCTGCGTGCCGCCCATGACCACGCCGATCGCGGCCCCGAGCCCGAACAGCGCGCCGACCACCCCCGACGGGATGAGGAACCCGATCACGACCACGACCAGCCAGATCCCGATGCCGGCCATGACCGTCCGCTTCGCCCCGATCCGGGCGGCGACCCGTCCGAAACCGAGGGCGCCGAGGATCGCCACGAACTGGGTGAGCAGGAAGGTCGCCAGCACGAGGCTCTCGTCGATCCCCAGTTCGCGGATCGCGTACACGCTGGAGGAGACGATCACCGTCTGGATGCCGTCGTTGTAGAACAGGAAGGCGACCAGGAACGCGAGTGTCTGCGGGTAGTGCCGCAGCCCGGCGAACGTCGCGGCCAGCTGCCGGAACGGGTTGCGGTGCGCGATCTCGGCGGGCACGTCCCTGGGCAGCTTGCGCAGGCCCCTGACGGGGATGATCGTGAACCCCGCCCACCACAGGCCCGCCGACAGCAGGCACAGCCGCACCGCCATCGCCTTGTCGATGCCGACCGCCGGATAGAAGGTCATCAGGGCGAAGTTCAGCGCGAGCAGCAGGCCGCCGCCGACGTAGCCCCACGCCCAGCCCCGGCTGGACACGCGGTCGCGCTCGTCCGGCCCGGCGATCCGGACCAGCATCGAGTCGTAGACCACGACGGACGCCCCGAACGCGAGCAGGCTGATCACCATCAGCCAGGCGCCCAGCTCCCAGTTGGAGCCCATCAGCAGGAACATGAGCGAGCCGGCGGCAGCACCGATCCAGGCCGTCGCGCCCAGCCAGCGGTGCGGGTGGGCCGACCGGTCCGCCGCGGCCCCCACGAACAGCAGCACGACCGCCGAGACGAGCGTGCTCAACGTCGCGAGCAGGGACGGCAGTGCCCCCGGGAGCACGGGAAAGAGCCCGAGCAGTTGCACCGGCCGCGTGCACTGTCCCGAATCGAGGCCCGGGCAGGCCGCGTTCGAGGCCAGGCTGACCATGTAGGGGCTGATCAGCACGGTGGCGGTCGTGGTGTAGAAGGCCGAGTTGGCCCAGTCGTACCAGTACCAGGCCCGCTGTTCCCGGGTGCTCCTCACGATTCCCCCTCCCAGAGTCCCCGTTCGCCGAGGACACGTTTCAACGTGGTGATGTCGTCGCTGACCAGTCCGTCCACCCCGACGTCGATCAACCGGTGCATCTCGGCCTCGTCGTTCACCGTCCACACGTGCACCGCCAGGCCGGACGCGTGCGCGTCACGGATGACGTCCGGCCGGACCAGGGTGAGCGGTGCACCGGGGTGACGTACCGGGATCTGCATGGCGACACCGGGGCCGGACCACAGTCGTCGCAGTCCGAAGCCGTGGGTCAGGACGGCGACACCGGCGGGGGAGACGGACGTGGCGACCCCGGGTGCCAGCCGCCGGAACGCCTTCAGGCGTGCGGTGGAGAAGGAGGCCACACAGACCCTGTCCGCGGCGCCGTGCCGGGCGATCACGTCGGCGAGCAGTCGCACCGCCCGCGCGTCCTTGATGTCGATGTTGAAGCGGGTGTCGGGGAACTCCTCGAGCAGCTCCGCCATTCGCGGGATCGGGTCGGTCCCGCCGATCCTCACCTCGCGCAACTCGGCCCAGGTGTGCTCGGCGACCAGGCCACGGGCGTCGGTGACCCGGTCGAGGCGGTCGTCGTGGAAGGCGATCAGCTCATCGTCGGCCGTGGCCCACACGTCGGTCTCGAGGAACTCGAACCCGAGGGCGACGGCGCGGCCGAACGCGTAGCGGGTGTTCTCCCTGGGCCGGTCGGCGGGTTCGATCCACCCGCCGCGGTGGCTCATGGCGGCGAACCGTCGGCCGAGGAACATCGGGCGTTCGCTCTCGGTCACGGGCCCTGCCCACCCTCATCGCTCGGTGCCCGACCACGGCGCGGCCGGAGTGCCGGTCACGACGGGCGCCGCGCGGCGCGACCAGCGTACGACACGGGCTCGGTGCTCAGGACGAAGTGTCGTCGGTGTGCCGGAGCACGATGCGCTCGAGCGGGACGAGTGCGTGGGCCACGAGGTCGAGTTCGGCCTCGTCGAGCTCGCCCAGGAGCGCGCGGATCACTGAGGCCTGCTCGCGGCGGGCGGAGTCGAGGAGGTGGACGCCTTCCGGCGTGATCTCGACGAGGCTGGACCTCGCGTCCTCGGGACTGGGCCGGCGCAGGACGAGGCCACGTTCCTCCAGCGCCCCCACGACGCGGGCCACGGCGGGGGGAGCGAGCCGCTCCGTCCGGGCCAGGTCGCTGGGTCGCTGCGGACCGTGGCGGTGCAGGGTGGCGAGGGTGGAGAAGTGCCCGGCCGACAGTTCACCGCTGGCGGGACGGATCCGTCGTCCCAGCCGCAGCACGACCGGCGCGAGGCGTGCGGCCACCGCCTCGGTCGTCACCACACCGGGCTTCCCGGGGTCGCCGTGGGCCGGCGGCTCGACGGCGGTGGCACCAGCGGTCATGGCCGGCCCCCCTTGCGGGTGCGGGTGGACACGTGCACGAGCGCGGGCGCCAGTTCCGGACCGTGCACGTCCGCGGGAACGCCGGCCACCTCGTCGTGCACGTAGCGGGCGCCGCGGCTCAGCGAGGCGACGGCCCCGATCAGCGACATGGCGGCCGCCACCAGGAACACGATCACGAGCCCGTCGTGGAACGGCCCGGAGATGAGCTGGGGGAAGAACTCGTGACCGGTCAGGGTGGCCGCGTCGGCAGAGTCGATGCTCTTCAGAACCCCGGTGGGACCGAGCAGGGCCGCGATCGGGTTGTAGCCGAGGAAGGCGGCGAACAGGCTGCCCACCGGTGGGAGGCTCGCCACCTGCTGCGCGGCCGCCGCCGGTACGCCGTGCGCCAGCAGGCCCGCCTTCAGGGTCTGAGGCAGGGCGCTGGCCAGCCCGGCCACCATCAGCGAGAAGAACACTCCGATCGAGAGCGACGAACCTGCGTTCTGCAGGGTGCCCGCCACGCCGGACGCGGCGCCCCGCTCGTTCGGCGGGACGCTGTTCATGATGGCGGTGCGGTTGGGTGCACCGAACATGCCGGAGCCGATCCCGGACAGCA
This sequence comes from Propionicimonas sp., assembly GCA_040774965.1. Taxonomy (GTDB): domain Bacteria; phylum Actinomycetota; class Actinomycetes; order Propionibacteriales; family Propionibacteriaceae; genus Propionicimonas. Next base: position 6,997 of record JAXGTK010000096.1, read on the forward strand.
ACGAGACCGCGGCGAATTGCCAGTACTCGAAGTCGACGGGCATCAGCAGGTAGAGCACGAAGGTGATGCTGACGATCAGGAGCCCGACCGAGGCGAACCCCCGGGCGCCGAAGCGGTCGGAGAGCATGCCGGACACCGGGCCGGCGACCAGGAAGCCGATGGTGATCGGCAGCATGTAGATGCCGGCCCACAGCGGGGTCTCCTCGAAGGAGTAGCCGTGCAGCGGCAGCCAGATGCCCTGCAGCCAGATGATCAGCATGAACTGGAGGCCACCGCGTCCGATCGAGGCCAGCAGCGCGGCGATGTTCCCGGCGCTGAACGCGCGGATCCGGAACAGCCGCAGGTCGAGCATCGGGGCGGGGACGCGCAACTCGACCAGGACGAACAGTGCGAGCAGGGCGAGGCCCCCGATCATCCCGCCCAGCACCCACGGGCTCGTCCACCCGGTGGGCAGCCCGCCGTAGGGCTGGATGCCGTAGGTGATCGCGGTGAGCAGGCTGGTCAGGCCGAGGAAGAAGGTGATGTTGCCGGGCCAGTCGAGGCGTCCGGGGTTGCGCTCGCCGATCTCGTGCAGGGACGCGTAGGACCAGATGGTGCCGACGACGCCGATCGGCACCGAGACCAGGAACACCCAGCGCCAGTGCACGACCGCGAGGGCACCGCCGATCACGAGTCCGAGGAAGCTGCCGGCGATCGCGGCCACCTGGTTGACGCCGAGCGCCATGCCGCGGCGGTCGGGAGGAAAGGCGTCGGTGAGGATGGCTGTCGAGTTCGCGAACAGCATCGCGCCGCCGATCGCCTGGAAGAGCCTCCACCCGATCAGCCACAGGGCGCCCGCCGCGCCCAGGAACGGGACGGCCGCGCAGGCGAGGGCGCCGATCGTGAACAGGACGAAGCCGAGGTTGTAGATCCTGACCCTGCCGTACATGTCGCCGAGCCGGCCGAAGCTCACCACGAGCACGGCCGTCACCAGCATGTAGCCCATCAGCATCCAGAGCAGGTAGCTGACGTTGCCGGAGTCGAGCGGGTTCAACTGGATGCCCGCGAAGATGGCCGGCAGCGAGATCAGCACGATGGAGCCGTTGATCGTCGCGAGGAGCATGCCGAGGGTGGTGTTGCTCAGCGCGACCCACCGATACCGCGGGTGGTCAGCGGCCAGGAACGGCGTGGGCATGGGCGGGCCTCCGATCCGGTGGCCGGCCGGCGTCCCGTCGTCCGGACAGCCACGGCGGGTCGCCGCCGGTGGCGAGTTATTCACACATGATAACTACTTTCGGCAAAGCGCTATTCCGTCCGCGGTGCGCCTGGTGAGCGGAGGCGCCCGGCGGACCGGCAGCCGTGGAGAATGGCCCGGTGACCACGATCCTGTCCATCCAGTCCACTGTTGCGTACGGCCACGTCGGGAACAGCGCGGCGACCTTCCCGCTGATGCGGATCGGGGTGGAGGTCTGGCCGGTGATCACCGTGCACTTCTCCAACCACACCGGGTACGGGGCCTGGCGGGGACCGCTGCTCTCGGCGACGGACGTCGCGGAGGTCGTGCGGGGCATCGACGAGCGGGGAGTGCTCGCCCGCGTCGACGCGGTGCTGTCCGGCTACCAGGGCGCCGAGGAGATGGGTGCGGAGGTGCTCCGGACGGTGGACCTGGTGCGACAGCGGAACCCGCGGTCCGTGTACTGCTGCGACCCGGTGATCGGCGACGTGGGCCGCGGCGTGTACGTGCGTCCCGGCATCCCCGAGTTCATGCGCGACCAGGTCGTGCCACGGGCCCAGATCGTCACGCCGAACCATTTCGAGCTCGACTACCTCACCGGCCGCACCACGAGCACGGTGGCGGAGGTGCTCGAGGCGGCGGACGCCCTGCGGGCGACGGGTCCGGACGTGGTGCTGGTCACCTCCACGGTGCTCGCGGGGGGCGATCCCGACGAGATCCTGATGCTCGTCGTCGCCGCGGACGGCGCCTGGCAGGTGACCACGCCGCGGCTGGAACGCAGCTTCACCGGTTCGGGCGACCTGACCGCCGCGCTCTTCCTCGCCCACTACCTCCAGGGGGACGACGTCGGACGCGCCATGGGCCGCACCGCCGACGTCGTCTACTCGCTGCTGCGGGCCACGACCGAGGCGGGCTCGGACGAGTTGCTGCTGGTGGGGGCCCAGGACCAGCTGGTCAACCCGAGCCACCACTTCGACGTGCTGCGGCTGCGGTGAGGATCAGCCCGGCGGCTGCGTGATGGACCACAGCTCGATCGTCTGGACCACCCAGTAGGTCACGAAGAACACGAGCAGGACGGCCTCGATCCAGAACACCACCGGGAAGCGGTCGCCCACGACCGCGTTCTGGCTGCCGGTCACCAGGAACACCACGACACCCGACAGGATCGCGGCAACCATCGCGATGGCGATCGCGCGGTAGACCCGGCGGAACACGGGCACGGGAACCTTCGCGAGGTTGGGGTTCCCCTGCGTCCGGCGGCTGTTGATCCACACGGCGCAGATCAGGAGCACGAAGAACGCCACCGCCGACGTGTAGTGGGCGTACTGGACGAAGAACGGGCGGGCCAGCAGGTAGGTGCCGGTGTAGAGGGTCCAGACCAGGGCGAGCACCGCGAGGCCGATCCGGCTGCCCGGCGACCAGGGCGTGGGCGTCCGCGAGGCCCGGCCCATCCGCAGGCCCGCGACGACCAGCCCGATCAGACCCGTGCCGAGGTACGCCCAGAGGTTCAGGTCGACCTGCCCGTCGAAGGCCGGTGGCACACAACCCCTGCCCGGCACCGGGCAGGTCGGGTCGGTCACCGGCGTGGGCACGAAGGCGACCACCGGGATCAGGACCCCGGCGACGTCGAGCAGGGTGTTCTCCGCGCCCTGGCGGCCCTTGACCGCGACGAGGGCGAGCCCGACAGCGAGCAGGGTCGCCACGAACACCGTGCGCAGGTCGGTGTAGAAGGTCGCGCTGATCGAGGCCGGCACGCCGTGGCCCGCCCCGAGGATGTAGCCGACCAGGCCCAGCCCGAGGATCAGTCCCGCGGCGACCATTCCGGCCCGCAGGGTCCGGTAGGTGTCCAGTGCAGCCCGGTCGCCCATGCCGAGCCCCCCTTCCCGAGTCCTCACCATGGGAACACCGACCGGCCGGTTCGCGTACTACGCACTGCTGCGCAGCCGCCCCCGGGACGCCCCGGCTCAGGCCGTGGCGGCGCAGAGGGGCACGGCGTCCGCGTGGGTCGGTGCCGGACGGGGCAGCCGGACCTGCACGACCCCCTCGTCGACGAACGCATCGACGTCACGGAGTGCGCCTGCACCGGCGGGAGCCGGGTCCGTGACGGTGACCGTCCCCAGCCACTCCGGATCACCGGGCGAGCGGTGGACCGTCACCCGGCTGCGCGGCCCGA
>JAXGTK010000097.1:0-10380 GCA_040774965.1 Propionicimonas sp.
AGCGAGGAGCGGATCGGCCTGATCCAGGCCGCCGTCGGCACCGAGCTCCAGCCGCGCAGTTCCGCGATCGCCGGCGAGATCGTGATGCTGCCGAAGCTGACCACCGCGGAGACCGGCGACACGCTCTCGTCCAGGGAGCACCCGCTGCTGGTCGAGCCGTGGGCGCTGCCGGAGCCGCTGCTGCCGCTGGCGATCAGGGCTGCGACCCGCAACGACGAGGACAAGCTGGCCGGTGCGCTGCAGCGCCTCGCCGTCGAGGACAGCACCGTCCGGCTGGACCGCGGCGGCAACGACCAGTTGGTGTTGTGGACGACCGGCCAGGCGCACGCCGACCTGGTGCTGGCCCGGCTGTCCGAGCGCTACGGCGTGAAGGTCGAGCAGGAGGACCTGAAGATCCCGCTGCGCGAGACCTTCATCGCCAAGGCCACCGCGATGGGCCGCCACGTGAAGCAGTCCGGCGGCCACGGCCAGTACGCGGTCTGCAACATCGAGGTCGAGCCGCTGCCCCGCGGCGAGGGCTTCGAGTTCGTGGACAAGGTCGTCGGCGGTGCGGTGCCGCGGCAGTTCATCCCCAGCGTGGAGAAGGGCATCCGCAACCAGCTGGAGAAGGGCGTGTTCGCCGGCTTCCCGATGGTGGACGTCCGGGTGACGCTGTTCGACGGCAAGGCCCACTCGGTGGACTCCTCCGACATGGCGTTCCAGCTCGCCGGGTCGCTGGCGATCAAGGAGGCGGCCACCCCCAAGACCGTCGCGCTGCTCGAGCCGCTCGACCTGGTCACCGTGACCGTTGGCGAGGAGTACCTCGGCGGGGTGATGACCGACCTCTCCGGGCGCCGTGGCCAGCTGCTCGGCACGGACGCCGAGGGCCACAAGGCGATCATCCGGGCCCTGGTGCCGCAGACGGAACTGGCCCGCTACGCGATCGACCTGCGCGGCCTCGCGCACGGTTCGGGCACGTTCACCCGGGAATTCCACGGCTACGAGCTGCTGCCGTCCACCCTGATGGAGAAGTACGCGAAGTCGAGCTGACCGCCGAAGCCCCGGCCCAGGTGACGGGCTCGGCGGCGCCGGTCGGGCTCACGCCCCGGCTCAGTGGGCGTCGATGAAGCCGAACACCCCGTCCGCGATCATCTGCACGGCGATCGCGCTGAGCAGCAGGCCGGCGATGCGGGACGCGAGCACCGTGCCCGACTCGCGCAGCACGGCCCGGATCAGCACCGCGTAGCGCAGGAACAGCCAGACCAGCGCCATCACGGCCACCAGGGCGAGCCCGACCGTGATGTAGCCGGTGAGGCCCGGCGCCCGCTGCACGGCGAGCATGATCGCCACGATCGCGCCGGGCCCGGCCATCAGCGGGGTGCCGAGCGGCACGATCGCGACGTTCACGCCGTCGTGGCCGACCGGGTCCTCGCCCCTGCCCATCAGCAGTTCGAGGGCGATCAGCAGGAGCAGCAGGCCGCCCGAGACCTGCATCGCCGGGACGGAGACGGCCAGGTAGTCGAGGATCTGGCGTCCGAAGAGCGCGAACACGGCGATCACGCCGAAGGCGACTGCGGAGGCGCGGTCGCCGGCGCGGCGACGCGCCCTCTCGTCCAGGGAGTTGGTGAGCCCGAGGAACACCGGCAGGAGGCCGGGCGGGTCGACGATCACGAACAGGGTGACGGCTGTGGTCAGGAAGAGTCCGATGTCGAAGAACTGGCCCACCGATCCAGCCTATGGCCGCGCAGCCCGCGCCGCCGAATCGCCGGGAGGGGTCACAGGCTGTGCAGCGGACGGACGCCCGCGGGCAGATACCGGGAGTCGACGATCTCCTTGCCGAAGGGGAAGCAGGTGACCGGGATCATCTTCAGGTTCGCGATCGCCAGCGGGATGCCGACGATCGTGACGGCTTGCGCGGCGGCGGTGGTGACGTGGCCGATCGCCAGCCACAGGCCCGCGACCAGGAACCAGACCACGTTGCCGATACCCGAGCCGATACCCGCGGTGGGCTTCGCGATCACCGCGCGACCGAACGGCCACAGCGCGTAGCCCGCCATCCGGAAGGACGCGATGCCGAACGGGATCGTGACGATCAGGATGCAGGCGAGGATGCCGAAGAAGACGTAGCCCAGCGCCAGCCAGAGGCCGCCGAAGATGAGCCAGATCAGGTTCAAGATGGTGCGCATGTCACTCCTGTAGTCGTCGCACCTCCATGTAACCGTGCAGGACACCCGCGACGTGCCCTCCGGGACCCTGATCCGACCCTGAACGCCCCCGTACCGCCGAGAGCCACCCTGCGTGGTCGAGCGCCAGCCCCGGGGGCCGGCGTTCGGTGAAGAGGGGTGGCTCTCGACGACGAGTGGGTCCAATAGAGTGACCGCCATGCCCGCCGCAGCACCGATCCACCGCGACGTGGTCAGCTACGTGCGGCGCAGCGGACGCATGAACGCCTCCCAGCAGCGCGCCTGGGACGCCCACCACGACGCGTGGGTGGTCGAGCTCCCCAGCGGCGAGCGGCAGACCTCCGTGGCCCCGGACGCCCGGGTCGACTGGACGGCCGTCTTCGGCCGCGAGGCGCCGCTGAAGGTGGAGATCGGCTCGGGCTCCGGGCATGCGATCACCGCGCTCGCCGAGGCGATGCCCGAGTCCAGCCTGGTAGCGTTCGAGGTGTTCACGCCCGCGGTCGCCTCCACCCTGGGCCGGCTCGCCCGGCACGGGGTGACCAACGTCCGGGTCGTCGTCGCGGACGGTGCCCAGGCGCTCGCGACGGTGTTCGGCGAGGGTTCGGTGAGCGAGCTGTGGACGTTCTTCCCCGACCCCTGGCACAAGGCCCGCCACCACAAGCGCCGCCTGGTCGATCCGGAGTTCGCCCGGCTCGTGGCGTCCCGGCTCACGCCCGGCGGGGTGTGGCGGCTGGCGACCGACTGGGACGACTACGCCGAGGCGATGCGCGAGGTGCTGGACGCCGAGCCGGGCCTGGCGAACGCCCACGACGGCTGGGCACCGCGGTTCGCGCTGCGCCCGGTGACCAGGTACGAGCGCCGCGGCCTCGACGCCGGGCGCACCATCCACGACCTCGCCTACACACGCCCATGAGGTACCGCCTCGACATCGGCTACGACGGCGCGGGCTTCCACGGCTGGGCCGGGCAGGCCGGCCTGCGCACGGTACAGGGCGAGCTGGAGACCTGGCTGGGCCGGGTGCTGCGGCTGCCGTCCCCGCCGGTGCTGGTCTGCGCGGGACGCACGGACGCGGGCGTGCACGCGCGCGGCCAGGTGGCCCACGTCGACCTCGACCTGCCGGACTCGGAGGCCGTCGTCGCCACGCTGACCCGCCGGTTGCGCCGCGCACTGCCCGACGACCTCGTCGTGCACCGGGTGAGCGTCGCCCCGCCGGGGTTCGACGCCCGGTTCGCCGCGATCTGGCGCCGCTACGCCTACCGGTTGGCCGACGGGCCGCTCGACCCGTTGCTGAGGCACACCACCGCCACCGTCCGCGGCACCCTCGAGGTCGACGCCGTCAACGCGGCGGGCGCCCGCCTGCTCGGGCTGCACGACTTCGCCGCGTTCTGCCGGGCGCGGGAGGGCGCGACGACGATCCGGGAGCTGCAGTGGCTGGACGCGGTCCGCCTGGCCGACGGCCGGGTCGAGGTCGGGGTGCGGGCTGACGCGTTCTGCCACTCGATGGTCCGCTCGCTGGTCGGCGGCCTGGTCGAGGTGGGCACCGGACGCCGGGACGCGGACTGGCTGGCCGGCCTGCTGGACGTCCCTGCCCGTGCCACCGACGTGCCCGTCCTGCCCGCGCACGGCCGGGTGCTGGAGGAGGTCGGCTACCCGCCGGACGACGAACTCGCGGCGCGGGCCCGCGAGGCCCGGGCCCGACGCAGCCTGGAGGAGCAGGAGTGAGCCACTACTTCCACACCCCCTCCGGCGAGGAGCACCGGCGCAGCATCACCGCCCGGTTCTGGGAGACCGACTGGGAGTTCACCACCGCGGACGGCGTGTTCTCCGCCGACGGTCTCGACCTGGGCACGGCGGTGCTGCTGCGCGAGTCGGTGCCGCCCGCCGGGGCGTCCCGGCTGCTCGACCTCGGCTGCGGCTGGGGGGTGCTGGCGGTGGCGCTCGCGACCGGGAGCCCGGACGCGCTGGTGGACGCGGTCGACACCAACGAGCGCGCGCTGGCCCTGTGCGCGACCAACGCCGCGGCCCACGGCGTCGGGGACCGCGTCCGGACGCTGCTGCCGGACGCCGCCGATCCGGACGCGCGCTACGACGAGATCTGGTCCAACCCGCCGATCCGGATCGGCAAGCAGGCCCTGCACGACCTGCTGCTCACCTGGCTGCCCCGGCTCGCGCCGGACGGCACGGCCCGCCTGGTGGTCGGGCGGAACCTCGGCGCCGACTCCCTGCAGGCCTGGCTGCAGGCATCCGGGTACCGCTGCGAACGGATCGCCAGCGCGAAGGGGTTCCGTGTCCTCTCCGTCCAGCACGAATCCGCCCGCTGACCTCCCGCTACCGACCCCGGCGGCCCTACGCTTCTGCACGTCCCCACGACGACACAGGGAGAGGGCGGACGATGACCGACGAGAACAACACCCCCGACGAGGCCAAGGGCTTCCTCGGCGGCCTGATGGATGCGGCCAAGGACTTCGGCGAGAAGGCGATGGACTTCGCCGGGGACGCGGTGGACAAGGTGAAGGACTTCGCCGACGACCTGCCGGAGAACGCGCAGAAGCTCGCCACCGACGCCGGCGCCGCGGTCAGGGAGTTCGCCGACGACTTCCCCGAGAACGCCCAGAAGATCGCCACGGACGCCGGGACGGCCGTGAAGGGCCTCGCCGACGACGCGGCGGCGAAGGCACGGGACCTCTTCGACGGCGACGACGAGCCGTCCGCCTGACCGCCGGACGCCGCCGGCCGGGTTCTCGCGGCGGGGCACCCCGTGCGGGTGCCCCGCCGTCGCACGTCCGGACGCGAACGCGCCCCGACCCGGGCCCGCCGGGTTAGCCTGAGGGTCCCTGCCCGGATCTCCGAGAGGATCTCCCCCGTGCCCGCCTCCCTGCACCGCAGCCTCGCCGTCGCCCTGGTCGCGCTCCTCGCCCTGCTCGGCGCCGCGCCCGTCCCGGCCGCCGCCGCGCCGGCGTCCTGCGACGGTGTCTGGGTGGTCGTGCAGTCCGACCAGACGGACGCGGGCACCGCACGCGCGGCCTGCGCCACGACCTTCGACACCGGCCTGGCCGCCCTGAAGAGCGCCGGGTACGACACCGAGTTCGCGAAGGGGATCCTGAACCGGATCGACGGCCTTCCCGAGGACACCGACTTCAACACCAACGGCGGCTACTACTGGTCGTACTGGAACGCCCCGGTCAACGCCGACGGCACCCTCGGGGCGTGGACCTACTACCAGGTCGGGCCGGACGCCTCGAAGCCCGCCGTCGGCACCGCGGAGGGCTGGCTGCTCACCAACGACCAGAACGCCACCGGGCCGGCGCTGGCCGCCCTTCCGGAGGCGGCGGCCACCCCGACGGTCGTCGCGGCCACCCCCGCACCGGCCGCGTCAAGTGGTTCCCCGACGGGCCTGATCGTCGCGGGTGTCGTCGTGCTCGTCGCACTGCTCGGCCTGGGCGGCTGGTGGCTGGTCCGCGGACGCCGCCGCAGCAGCTAGCCGGACCTATCCGATTCCCGCGCGTCCAGCACAATTCCGGCCAGCCTCGGACGGGGCGGTCGTCGGCCCCCGGGCATGGGTTAGGGTGAGCCCACCTGAACCTTTGCAGGGGAACCCGGTGCAAGTCCGGGACTGACCCGCAACCGTGACGACGGCGTTCGCGCCGGCCAAGTCGGAATGCCTGCACAAGTTCTGGCTCGATTCATCAACCCGTCGTGGTACTGCGGGGAGCCGGACGCGCGCCGTGGCCGGATCAACCGGAAGCCACGCGCGAAAGGATTTCAGATGTCCCAATTCGTCAAGCGGTGGTTTGCCGTCGGGACTGCGGCCGCCATCGCCCTGTTCGGCCTCGGACCCGCCTCGGCCGCGGAGGCCGCCGGGCTCTCGTCGACCGCGACCGACGCCGCCACGTACCTGAACGATCACCTGCCGAAGGCCAAGGACGGCTTCGACAAGGTCTACCAGGCCGTCCTCGGGCTGGCCTCCACCGAGAGCTGCGACTACTCCAGCGCTGCACGCACCCTGGAGTCCACCCTCGAGTCACTGACCTCCTCGTACGTGAAGAGCAGCGGGGCCAAGGCGGCCAAGGCGGCGATCGCTGCGGACGCCCTCGGCGCCGACCCGACCGACTTCGCCGGGTTGGACCTGATCTCGGTGATCACCGACAGCCTGGACGCCGACGGCCTGGTCGGCGGGGCCAACGGCTTCGCCCAGGCGCTGGCGATCATCGCGCTCTCCCGTGACGACGCCGATGTGCCCACGAAGATGGTCACCACACTGCTCGGCTACCAGGCCGCCGACGGAGGCTTCGCCTTCGCGACGGGCATCGACCCCGACCCCGACACCACGGCCGTCGCGATCCTCGCCCTGCACGCGGTCGGCGGCCATGCCACCGAGGTCTCCGCCGCGACCGACTGGGCGAGCGCGAACCAGGCCGACGACGGCTCCTGGGCCGCCGTCTACGACGGCACCGAGTTCTCCCCGGTCGACTCCACGGGCCTGCTGGGCTCCGCCGTCGACGCCGTCGGAGGTTCCAGTGGAAAGGCACTCACCTGGCTGGAGGGCGAGCAGCTGTCCAGCGGCGCCTTCTCGAACACCCGCAACGGCACCACGGCCGACCTGATGGCCACGTCCGAGGCGATGTACCTGCTCACCGGCAACACGCTGCTGACGGCGACCCTCGACCTGGGCGCCTGCCCGTTCCCGCTGCCGGCGTCCACCAGCAGCTGCAACGGCGTCTGGGTGGTCGTCTACCGGGAGGCGGACGACGTCAGCGTGGGTTGCGCGACGTCCTACGAGACCGGGTACGACGCACTGGCCAGCGCCGGCTTCGTCGCAGGGCTGGACGATTCCGGCTTCCTGAACCGGATCAACGGCTACCCGGCAGTGCTCGACACCACCTGGACGAACTGGTGGGGCTACTACCACGCCGCGCCGAACGCCGACGGCACCTGGGGCGACTGGACCGCCTACGAGGTCGGCGCGTCGGACTCCAGGCCGGTGAAGGGCGACGCCGAACTGTGGAACTACGGGCCGAACACCTGGGGCGAGACGCCGAGTGTCCAGTCACCGCCGAACGGCTACACGAAGGTCGTGACGCCGAAGGTCTCCGGCAAGCGGAAGGTCGGCAAGAAGCTCACCGCCGTCCGCGGCTCCTGGGAGCCGACACCCACCAGGTACACCTACCGGTGGTACCGCAACGGGAACTCGATCAAGGGCGCCACGTCGAAGACCTACAAGCTGAAGAAGGCCGACAAGGGCAAGCGGATCACCGTCAAGGTGACCGCATCGGGTGATGGCCTCCAGACCGTGTCCCTCATCTCGGCGAAGACCGCGAAGATCCGGCACCGGTGAGACGTCTCCTCCTCGCGGCTGCGCTGACGGCGACCCTCGCCGTCGGCGCGGCCGCGACCACCACCCAGGCAACCCCGCTTCCCCAGGCCGCCACCTGCAGCGGGGTCTGGGTGGTGGTTGACTTCGGGTCGCTGGGCGGCACCAGCACGAAGTGCGCCACCAGCTACGGCACCGGCACCAAGGCGCTGCGGAGTGCGGGCTTCAGCGTCACGCTGGACAGTGGCTTCGTGCTCACGATCAACGGCAAGCCGGGCAACCCCGACCCCAACACGGCCTACTGGTCCTACTGGCACGCCGCCCAGAAGAGCGACGGCAGCTGGGGCACCTGGAGCTACTCCGGCCTGGGAGCCGACTCCTACCACCCGGGCAAGGGCGAGGCCGAGGGCTGGCGCTACCAGAAGCTCTCCGACGGCAAGGTGTCGCCGGGCACGTACCCGCCGGTGGTGACGAGTTCACCGAAGCCGACGGCGACGAAGACGACCAGCAAGCCCACCGCCACGAAGAAGACGACGAAGGCCGCGTCCGCGTCCCCGACGAAGACGGCCACCAGGAAGAAGACCACCACCCCGTCGCCCACGGCGAGCGAGACACCGTCCCCCACCCCGACGGCGACGGAGGCCACCCCGCTCGGCGCCGGCGACGCCACAGCGGTCGCCCAGGCACAGGTCACGGAGGCTCCGCAGGACACTGGTGGTGGCAGCCCCGTCGGGCTGGCCGTCGCCGGCGGCGCGGTCGTGCTCGCCGCAGGCGGCCTCGGCATCTGGTGGCTCCGGAAAGGACGGAAACCCTGACCTCACTGCACCCGTGGGCATGGTGGTGCTGGGCGATCGGCATCGGGCTCGCCGTCAGCGGCACCACCAACCCGTTGCTGCTCGCGCTCATCGCCACCGCCATGGTGGCGGTGGTGATGCTGCGCCGCAGTGACGCACCCTGGGCGAGGTCGGTGCGGGCGTACCTGCTGCTCAGCCTGTTCGTGATCGGCATGCGCCTGTTCTTCCAGATCCTGCTCGGCGGCGGCCACGGCGAGACCGTGCTGTTCACCCTGCCGCAGATCCCGCTGCCGGACTGGGCGGCCGGCATCCAGCTGGGCGGCCCGGTCACCGCGGAGGCACTCGCGAGCACCCTCTACGACGCCCTGCGGCTGGCCGTGATGCTGCTCTGCATCGGCGCGGCGAACGCCCTGGCCAACCCGCGCCAGGCGCTCCGCTCCGTGCCCGCCGCGCTCTACGAGGCGTCCGTGGCCGTCGTGATCGCACTCAGCGTCGCCCCCCAGCTGATCGAGAGCGTGCAGCGGGTGCGCCGGGCCCGACGGCTGCGCGGCAGTTCCTCGACCAGCCTGAAGGCGCTCGGCACGATCGCCATGCCGGTGCTCGCGGACGCGGTCGAGCGGTCGATGGCCCTCGCCGCAGGCATGGAGTCGCGCGGCTTCGGACGCACCCGCGGGCTGCCGGTGAAGGGCACCCTGCCGCTGATGCTGGTCTCCTCGATGGTCGCCACGGCCGGGGTCTTCCTGCTGCTGAGCACGGACTACTGGCAGCTGTCGCTGGGACTGCTCGTGGCGGGCATCGCCGCCGCCGCGCTCGGGCTGAGGCTCGCCGGACGCCGGCTGCGGGTCACCGCCTACCGTCCCCACCCGTGGCGGACCCGCGAGACGCTGGTCGCCGCCTCGGGCGTGCTCGCGGCCGTGGTGGTGCTCGGCCTCGGCTGGCTCGACCCGGACACGCTCAGCCCCCTGGTGGCGTCCCTGCTCGACCCGGGCGCGCTGGCTCCCGGCACCGACCCCCTGGTCTGGCCCGCGCTCAGCCTGCCCATGCTGGTCGTGGTCGGCCTCGTGCTGGCCCCGATCCCGCTGACCAGGGCACGGCACCGGGCCCAGACCACCTCCACCCGCAACGACACCCGGGTGCGCTCGCTGCGCCCGCGCGCCGAGACCGAACCGGAGCGGGAGCTGGCATGGCGGTGATCGCGTTCGACGACGTCTCGGTGACCTACCCGGGCGCCGAACGGCCCACGCTGCACCGGGTCGGCTTCGCACTGCCCGAGGGCGACCTGTGCCTGGTCATCGGCGCCACCGGATCGGGCAAGTCGACGCTGCTGGGCGCGATCAACGGGCTCGTGCCCCACTTCACCGGCGGGACGCTCAGCGGCCGCGTGATCGTGGACGGGCGGGACACCGCGCACCACCGGCCGCGCGACCTGGCCGACGTGGTCGGCTACGTGGGCCAGGACCCGCTGCGGGGCTTCGTCACCGACACCGTCGAGGACGAGATCGCCTACGGCATGGAGCAGCTCGGCACGGACCCGGTGGCGATGCGCAAGCGCGTCGAGGAGACGCTCGACCTGATGGGCATCGCGGACCTGCGCCGGCGTCCGCTCATCGAGCTGTCCGGCGGCCAGCAGCAGCGCGTGGCGATCGCGGCGGTGCTCGCGGCGCAGCCGCGCGTCCTCGTGCTCGACGAGCCCACGTCCGCCCTCGACCCGACCGCCGCGCAGGACGTGCTGGCCGCGATCTCCACCCTGGTCCACGAGGTCGGGCTCACCGTGGTCCTCGCCGAGCACCGGCTGGAGCGGGTGATGCAGGCCGCCGACTCGGTGGTCTGGCTGCCCGGCGACGGCAGCGCCGTGCACGGCCGGCCCGCCGAGGTGCTCGCCCACGCCTCGATCGCTCCCCCGCTCGCCGAGCTGGCACGGATCGCCGGCTGGAGCCGGGTGCCGCTCAGCGTCCGGGAGGCCCGGCGCCGCGCGCTCGCGGAGGACCTCGTCCCCGCCGCCCCGCCGCCGCCGGCGAACGGAACCGGGCCTGTCGTGCTCAGCGCCCGGTCGGTCGAGGTGCGCTACGGCGACCTCACCGCCGTCCGCGACGTCGACCTCGACCTGCGCAAC
>JAXGTK010000098.1:0-10288 GCA_040774965.1 Propionicimonas sp.
GCGGAGCGGGCCCGGCACGGCTTCCTGAAGCGTGTGATGAGTTTCTCGATCCCCTCCGGGGTGGTGGTGGCCGTGGTCACCTTCCTCACCTACCTGATGGTGCGGACGGGCGCGGCGATCGACTCGACGGCGGGCGTGCAGACGTCCACGGCCACGCTGCTCACCCTGATGATCGGTGGCGCCTGGGTGATGATCACGACCGCCCGGCCCTACGAGTGGTGGAAGCTGCTGATGATCGGGCTGTGCTCGCTGGCGGCGTACCTCGTGATCTTCTGGCTGCCGTACCAGGTCAGCGGCTGGATCGCCGCGTGGCCGTTCCTGAAGCGGTTCGACCCGCAGCTCGACCCGGGCAACACCGCGATGATGGCCACCGGCGCCGCCATGGGGCTGGTCGCCGTCGTGCTGGTCGAGGCGATCTGGTGGATCTCCGGACGCGTCACCGGCGAGCACCGCCACCTGTTCGGCAGCCTCGCCTGACCCGCACGGTTCCGGCCGGCGACGTGGCCGGCGGTCGCGGGACGCCCGGAGCCCTCAGGGAACGGCGGAGTTCAGGCGTAGTGCTGCGTCCACTGGTAGCCGTCCCAGTACCGCCGACTGGGGCCGCCGGGGTTCGGGTACCAGCCCGCGGGCGGGGAGGCCTGGAGTTCGGCGACCGGTGCGTAGCCCACCATCGGCGCGAACGTCGCGACGGGACGGTGGGCGGTGCAGGCCAGCACCAGGGCGACGATCCAGCCGGCCACCGTCCAGCCGAGGAACAGGCTGATCAGGAACACCGTCCACTGGTTCGCCTTGCCCCGGCTCGCCGCGATCGCCCACGGCAGCATGTAGAGGCCGCTGAACACGGTGATCACCCAGGCGGCCACGACCACCGCCGTGCTGATCGGCTGCTGGTCGGTCACGGGTGCCGACACATAGGCGACAGGCACGGGTACCGGCCGCTGTGGGGGTCTGGGGTACTGCTCGTAGTGGTAGGGGCTTCCCATCGTTCTCCGTCCGCTGGCAGAACGCTACTGCGAGCCGCGGACAACGGGCACCCCCGCGCAGGGGCGGGATCAGCGCGCGCGCGCGGCGATGTCGTCCCCGATCACCGAGGTGGGCCGCTTCGACGCGCCGCGTTCGGCGATGTCGGCGTCCACCGCGGCCTCGATGCGACGGGCATCGTCGGTGCGGCCCAGGTGGTCGAGGAGCAGGGCCATCGACAGGATGGTCGCGGTCGGGTCGGCGATGCCCTGGCCGGCGATGTCCGGCGCCGAGCCGTGCACCGGTTCGAACATGGAGGGGAACTCCCCGGTCGGGTTGATGTTCGCGCTGGCGGCCAGGCCGATCCCGCCGGTGATCGCACCCGCGAGGTCGGTGAGGATGTCGCCGAAGAGGTTGTCGGTGACCATCACGTCGAAGCGCTGCGGGTCCTGCACGAGCGCGATCGTCGCCGCGTCCACGTGCAGGTAGTCGGTCGTGACGTCCGGGTGCTCGGCCGCGACGGCGGCGAACAGACGGCTCCACAGTCCTCCGGCGTTCACCAGCACGTTGTGCTTGTGCACCATGGTGACCTTCCGGCGACGCTTCTCGGCGCGGTCGAAGGCGTCCCGGATCACCCGCTCGACCCCGTGGGCGGTGTTGATGCTCACCTCCGTGGCCACCTCGAAGGGCGTCCCGGCGCGGAAGGCGCCGCCGTTGCCGCAGTACAGGCCCTCGGTGCCCTCGCGGACCACGACGAAGTCGACCGGGCCCCGGCTGGTCACGGACTCGGCCAGCGGCGTCGGGATGCCCGGGTACAGCTTGGACGGGCGCAGGTTCACGTAGTGGTCGAACGCGAAGCGCAGCTTCAGCAGCAGGCCGCGCTCCAGCAGGCCGGACGGGATCGCCTTCGAACCCGGAGCCGCCCCCACCGCACCGAGGACGATCGCCTGCGAGGCGGCCAGCTGTTCCATCTCGGCGTCCGGCAGCACTTCGCCGGTGCGCTGCCAGCGCTCGGCGCCCAGGTCGTGGTGGACGAAGTCGAAGGTGTCGTCGCCCACCACGGTGGTGAGGACCTTGAGACCCTCCGCGACGACCTCGGGTCCGATGCCGTCACCGGCGATGACGGAGATGACGGGCTTGCCGGCTGCTGCGTTGCTCACTCGCGGGAGGCTACCGGGGCGACCACTTGATGGACACTCCCGTCTCAATCCCGACCCGCGACACCCTGCTCGACCCGCTGCGTGGACCGCGTCGGCGCGGCGATACCATGCCCTCATGTCCTTGACGTTCCCGCTGCACCGCAATCCCGACCCGGCTACCGACGACGCCGTCGCCCGGGTGCTCGCCGACCCCGGTTTCGGGGACCACTTCACCGACCACATGGCTGTCGCCACGTGGACGAAGGACGGCGGCTGGGCGGCGGACGAGGTCAGGCCGTACGGGCCGTTCCAGCTCGACCCCGCCAGCGCGGTGCTGCACTACGCGCAGGAGGTCTTCGAAGGGCTCAAGGCCTACCGGCACGCGGACGGCTCGATCCACCTGTTCCGGCCCGAGGAGAACGCGCGGCGCTTCCAGGCCTCCGCGGCCCGGATGATGCTGCCCACCCTCGACGTGGACGACTTCCTGACCGCCTGCGCGGAACTGGTGAAGGTCGACGCCCGCTGGGTGCCGGCGGCGGAGGGGGAGCACAGCCTCTACCTGCGGCCGTTCATGTTCGCGGCGGAGGTGTTCCTCGGCGTCCGGGCGTCCCAGACGGTGACGTTCTCGGTGATCGCCTCTCCGTCGGGGCCCTACTTCACCGGCGGCGTGAAGCCGGTGGACATCTGGGTGACCGACACCTACGCCCGCGCCGGCGTGGGCGGTACCGGTGCGGCCAAGTGCGGGGGCAACTACGCGGCGTCCCTGATCGCGCAGTACGAGGGCTACGACCACGGCTGCTCGCAGGTGCTGTTCATCGAGGCCGCCGACAGGGACCGGGTCGAGGAACTCGGCGGCATGAACGTGTTCCTGATCACCGCGGACGGGCGCCTCGTCACCCCCGCGCTCACCGGGACGATCCTGGACGGGATCACCCGCAAGACGATCCTGACCGTGGCGTCCGACCTCGGGCTGTCGCCGGAGGAGCGCCGGATCGCGCCGGAGGAGTTCTTCGCCGGCATCGCCGACGGCAGCACGGTGGAGGCGTTCTCGTGCGGCACCGCCGCCGTCGTCACCCCGATCGGCGCCTTCAAGTCGGCGCAGGGGGAGTGGAGACTGCCCGAGAACGGTTCCCCGGTCACCCTGGGCATCCGCAACGCGATCCTCGACATCCAGTACGGCCGCACCGAGGACACCCACGGCTGGCTCCGCCGCGTGGTGTGATCGCCTGGTCACGCCGAACGCCACCCCAATTGCCCGAGCGCCAGCCTCTGGTGCTGGCCCTCGGTGAGGACGGGTGGCTCTCGGCGGTTCAGCCCAGCGCGGCCAGGGCGGCGTCGTAGTCGGGCTCGGTGCTCATGTCGGCGACCTGCTGCGTGTGGAGCACCGTGCCATCGGTGTCCGCGACCACCACGGCGCGGGTGAGCAGGCCGCGGTTGCGCCCGTCCACCTGGGTGACGCCGAAGTCGTCGCCGAAGCTGGTCCGGAACCCGGACGCGGTGGCGACGTTCTCGATTCCCTCAGCGCCGCAGAACCGGGCCTGCGCCATCGGCAGGTCGTTCGACACGCACAGCACGAGGGTGTTCTCCAGCCCGGCGGCGAGTTCGTTGAACCGGCGCACGCTCGTCGCGCAGACCCGGGTGTCGAGGCTCGGGAAGATGTTCAGCACCAGCCTGCGGCCGGCCGCGATGTCGGGACCGATCTCCTCCATGTCGGAGTCGGTGAGGGTGAAGTCGGGCAGTTTCGTTCCGACGGCCGGCAACTCGCCGATGCTGTGGACGGTGACGCCGCGGTGGATCAAGGTGGCCATGACCGCTGTTCTAGCGGTTGGCGGCCGTGGCGTCCACCCGGGGAACTGTGGATCGAGACCCGTCCCGCGCCCGGATCGGGACGACTTGTCTCAGGCGGTGAAACCTCTTCGTAACCCGCCCCGGGGAGGGTTTACTCGCCCGGTGACCCAGATCCCAGCCGTACCGGAGACCTTCCACGTCTACGACACCACGCTGCGCGACGGTGCCCAGCAGGAGGGCCTCCAGCTCAGTGTCAGCGACAAGTTGAAGATCGCCCGTTCCCTCGACGAGCTCGGCGTGGGCTTCATCGAGGGCGGCTGGCCCGGTGCCAACCCGAACGACACCGCGTTCTTCGCGGCGGCCGCGGCCGGTCAGCTGCAGTTGAAGAACGCGCGACTGGTCGCGTTCGGCGCCACGCGCAAGGTCGGTTCGCGGGCGGCGGACGACCCGCAGGTGCAGGCGCTGCTCGACGCGGGCACCGAGATCATCTGCATCGTGGCGAAGAGCCACGACGAGCACGTCTACCGCGCCCTGCACACCACGCTCGAGGAGAACCTCGCGATGGTGGCGGACACGGTCTCCCATCTGGTCGCCAACGGACGGCGGGTGTTCGTCGACTGCGAGCACTTCTTCGACGGCTACCGGGCCAATCCCGACTACGCGCTCGAGGTCGTCCGGACGGCGGCCGAGGCGGGCGCCGAGGTCGTCGTGCTGTGCGACACCAACGGCGGGATGCTGCCGTCCTGGATGGTCGACATCGTCTCCGCGGCGGCCCAGGTGGGTGTCGACCTCGGCATCCACTGCCACAACGACACCGGCTGCGCGGTGGCCAACACGCTGGCGGCCGTGGAGGCCGGCGTGATGCACGTGCAGGGCACGATGAACGGGCACGGCGAGCGCACCGGCAACGCGAACCTGATCACGGTCGTGGCGAACCTGCAGCTGAAGTACGACTGGCCGCTGCTGCCCCCGGCGTCGCTCGCCGAGGCCACCCGGATCAGCCACGCGATCGCCGGCGTCACGAACGTGCCGATGAACAACCGGCAGCCGTACGTGGGCGGGTCGGCGTTCGCGCACAAGGCGGGCCTGCACGCGTCGGCGATCAAGGTGGACGCGAACCTGTACCAGCACATCGACCCGACCCTGGTCGGCAACGACATGCGCATGCTCGTCTCGGACATGGCCGGACGGGCGAACATCCAGCTGAAGGGCTCCGAGCTCGGCTACGACCTGTCCGACCGCGAGCTCGCGGCGCGGATCACCGACAAGGTGAAGCAGCGCGAGATGGACGGCTACTCGTATGAGTCGGCGGACGCGTCCTTCGAGTTGCTGCTGCGCGAGGAGCTCGGCCGGATGGAGGAGTACTTCGAGGTGCTCTCCTGGCGGGTCATCACCGGCCACGAGGTGCGTCCCGAGGGCGACTCCGAGGCCGTGGTGAAGGTGCGCGCGAAGGGCGTCAGCTACAACCTCGCCGGCGACGGGCACGGCCCGCTGAACGCCCTGGACGTGGCCCTGCGGGCCGCCCTGACCCAGACCTACCCGAAGGTCGACTACTTCGAGCTCACCGACTTCAAGGTGCGCATCCTCGAGCAGGGCCACGGCACGGACGCGATCGTGCGCACCCTGATCGACATGACCGACGGCGAGAGGACCTGGACGACCGTCGGCGTCGGCACGAACGTGATCGAGGCGTCCTGGGAGGCGCTCTACGACGGCTACCGGTGGGGGCTGACCCACTCGACGGTCGCCGAGCCGGCCATCGACGTGCCCGCGGAGGCCCTGGTCTGACCGTCGCGTCCGCCTGATCCGCCTGCGGCCGGTCGAGCCGCCCCGGTTGGTCCAGGCGTGTCCAGACCGCGCGCTCAGCCGGCGGCGATCCGTTCCAGGACGAGGCGACGGTCGGCGGCAGGGGCGTCCTCGATGGTGACCGCTCCGGTGAGCGCCTCGCGTGCCCGCTCGACCCGCTCCGGGGTGTCGGTGTGCAGGGTGAACAGCGGCTGGCCGGCCCGGACCTCGTCCCCGACCGAGGCGTGCCAGGTGACGCCCGCGGCGGCCTGGACGGGGTCGCCCTGCTTCGCCCGTCCCGCGCCGAGGCGCCACGCCGCCAGGCCGACGGCCATCGCGTCCATGGCGGTCAGGTGGCCGGAGGCCTCCGCCGCGACCACCTCCGTGTGCCGAGCCCGCGGCAGCGGCGCGTCCGGGTCGCCGCCCTGTGCCCGGATCATCGCCTTCCACGTGTCCATCGCCCGGCCGGACGCCAGCACGGCCGCCGGATCGACGTCGATGTGGGCGCAGGCCAGCATCTCGGCCGCCAGGGCGAGCGTCAGCTCCACGACGTCCGCGGGGCCGCCGCCGGCCAGCACCTCGACCGACTCGGCGACCTCCAGCCCGTTGCCGGCGGTGCGCCCCAGCGGCGCGTTCATGTCGGTGATCAGCGCGACCGTGTTCACCCCGGCGTCCGTGCCGATGCCCACCATCGTCTCGGCGAGCGACTTCGAGTCGGCGTAGGTCTTCATGAAGGCGCCCGAGCCCGTCTTCACGTCCAGCACGAGCGCCGCGGTGCCCTCGGCGATCTTCTTGCTCATGATCGAGGCCGAGATCATCGGGATCGACTCGACGGTCGCGGTCACGTCGCGCAGCGCGTAGAGCTTCTTGTCGGCCGGCGCGAGACCGGAGCCCGCCGCGCAGATCACCGCGCCCACGGACTTCAGCTGGTCGAGCATCTCCGCGTTGGACAGCGACGCCCGCCAGCCGGGGATGGCCTCGAGCTTGTCGAGCGTGCCCCCGGTGTGGCCGAGCCCGCGACCACTCAACTGGGGCACGGCGGCGCCGCACGCGGCCACGAGCGGGGCCAGCGGCAGGGTGATCTTGTCGCCCACGCCACCGGTGGAGTGCTTGTCGACGGTCGGCTTCGACAGGCCGGAGAAGTCCATGCGCTCGCCGGTGGCGATCATGGCGTTCGTCCAGCGCCCCAGTTCGGGGCCGTCGAGGCCGCGGAAGAAGATCGCCATCGCCATCGCCGACATCTGTTCGTCGCTGACCGCGCCGTCGGTGTAGCTGCGGATCAGCCAGTCGATGGCGTCGTCGGTGAGGCGCCCGCCGTCCCGCTTGGTCCGGATCAGCTCCACGGCGTCGAAGGTGCGCATGAGCGCACCCTAGGCTAGGTGTATGGCTCGTCGCATCTGGTTGCCCTACCCCGACGTCCCGGCCGCGCTGGCCGCCCTCGGCCCGTTGCCGGAACCCCTGGTGGCGGACTGCTTCCTCGCCGACGGGACGTGGCCCGACTCCATCGCGGACGTGGAGTTCCTGGTCGCCCCCTACATGTACCCGGCGCCGGTCGTGATGGAGCGGGTGGGGGAGATGCGCTCACTGCGGGCCGTCCAGTTGCTCAGCGCCGGCTACGACAACTTCCTGCCGTTCCTGCCCGGCGGCGTTCAGTTGTGCAACGCCGCGGGGGTGCACGACGCGAGCACCGCAGAACTCGCCGTGTCGCTGGCGCTGACCGGCAACCGTCACCTCGACACCTACGCGCGCAACATGCCCAGCGGCACCTGGGGCAACGACTTCGCCACCTCGCTGGCCGACCGGAGGGTGCTGATCGTCGGTTACGGACGGATCGGTGCCGCGATCGAGCAGCGCCTGGTGGGGTTCGAGGTCGGTTCGGTCACCCGGGTGGCGCGGCGGGCGCGCACCGGGGACGTGCCGGTGCACCCGATCGAGGACCTGCCCGCGCTGCTGCCGGAGGCGGAGGTGGTGTTCGTGATCACCCCGCTGACCCCTGCCACCGAGCACCTGATCGGTGCCGCCGAACTCGCCGCACTGCCGGACGGGGCGCTGCTGGTGAACGTGGCCCGCGGAAGGGTCGTGGACACCGACGCGCTGGTCGCGGAGACCGCGTCCGGACGGATCCGGGCCGCCCTCGACGTGACCGACCCCGAACCGCTGCCTGCGGACCACCCGCTGTGGCGGACGCCGGGAGTGTTCATCAGCCCCCACGTCGGCGGCCAGAGCACGGCGTTCTACCCGCGGATGCAGCGCCTCGTCCGCGCACAGCTCGCCCGCTTCGCCGCCGGGGAGCCGCTGGTCAACGTCGTCGCCGGGCCGGGTGCGGAGCGCTGAGCCCGTCCCGCTGGCCGGGTGAACCCGACCGAACCAGACCCGGATAGACTCCGCGCCATGCGCATCGCCAGGTTCGTGGCCCAGGGGGACCCCACCTACGGGGTGGTCGAGTTGGCCGAGGACCAGGGCCCCAATCCCGATACCGTCGCGGTCGTGTCCGGCGATCCGCTCGCCGGGCCCGTCCACTACACCGGGGAGCGCCTGCCGCTGTCCGACGTCCGCCTGGTCGCGCCGGTGATCCCGCGCAGCAAGATCGTGGGCGTGGGCCGCAACTACGTCGAGCACGCCCGCGAGCTCGGCAACGAGGCTCCGGAGTCACCGCTGGTGTTCCTGAAGCCGAACACGTCCGTGATCGGCCCGGGGGAGCCGATCGTGTACCCGCCGGAGACGCAGAACCTGCACTACGAGGGCGAACTGGCGGTGGTGATCGGACGGATCTGCCGCCGGGTCCCGCCGGAGCGGGCCGCGGACGTGGTCTTCGGCTACACGATCGCCAACGACGTCACCTGTCGCGACCTGCAGAACGCGGACGGACAGTGGACCCGGGCCAAGGGGTACGACAGCTTCTGCCCGCTCGGGCCGTGGATCGCCACCCACATCGAGCTCGAGGAGGCCGGCCGGCTCGACCTGCTGACCAGCCTCAACGACGAGCCCGTCCAGACCGCGAACACCTCGCTGATGGTGCACCCGATCGCCGAGCTGATCGCGTACGTCACCTCGTTCACGACGCTGCTGCCGGGCGACGTGATCCTGACCGGCACGCCGGCCGGTGTCGGGCCCATGCTGCCCGGTGACCAGGTCAGCGTGACCATCCAGGGCATCGGCACGCTGGCCAACCCTGTCGTCTCCGAGGACGCCTGAGGTGTCGGCGCTCGGCGGGGCCCTGCGGGCACGCATCGACGCCCTCGTCAGGTACGAGCCGCTGCCCGGCGCCACGTACGCCGAGGTGCTGATCGTCGACGACCCGCTGCGGGCGCGGTGGCGGACGATCATGCTGGGCCTCGGCGGGGCGATGCTGGGCGTGGTCACCTACGTCATCGTCGCCCCGTGGATCGTCACCGCGGTGATCGGGCTGTTCTGGCTGGCCGAGGGCTCCCCGGGGGGCAACCTGTTCGCCTGGGCAACGCCGGTGACCGCGACGTTCTCCGAGCCGGCCGGCATGGTGTCGACCCAGCTGGGCCTGGCCACCCTGATCCCGATCAGCATGGCCCTGGTGCTGTTCCTGCACCGCTTCCACCCGCGCTGGCTGCACTCGGTGCAGCCGGGTTTCCGGTGGCGGTTCGCCCTGGTGACCGGCGGCGCGGCGTTCCTGGTGCTGGGCCTCGTGTGGGCGCTGACCCGGATCGGCCAGTCGTGGGCCGTGACGCCCGAGCCTGCGCTGTGGGGGTTCCTCGTCGCGATCCTGCTGACGTCGCCGCTGCAGGCGGCGGCGGAGGAGTACTTCTTCCGCGGCTACCTGCTGCAGGCGCTGCACACCACCTCGCCGAGCAGCCCCTGGTTCGGGGTGGTGGGCTCGGCGGCCGTGTTCGCGCTGATGCACGGCACGCAGGACCTGCCGGCCTTCCTGTACCGGTTCGTCTTCGGCGTGGTCGCCGGCTGGCTGGTCGTGAGGACGGGCGGCCTGGAGGCCAGCATCGCCGCACACGTGGCGAACAACGTGATCGCATTCGGCTGGGCGGCGCTGTCCGGGACGATGACCGCCACCCGCACGGCGACCACGACGAGCTGGGCCGAACTCGGCTGGAGCCTCGCCGGCTTCGGGGCGTTCGCCGCGATCGCGGTCTGGATCGCGACCCGGATGAGGGTGGCCACCACCACGCCGGGGGGCCGGTTTGTTGGCGGGGACGAGGTCTAGTAAAGTCACTCCCCGGCCGCAAGGCCGACTTTGGGGTATGGGGTAATTGGCAGCCCGCCGGATTCTGGTTCCGTCAGTCTAGGTTCGAGTCCTAGTACCCCAGCGCAGCGGATTCGCGGCAGCTGGAGAGCTTCCGGTAGGGTTCGCTGGCGTTGCGAGAGCAGCATGGCCCCGTTGTGTAGCGGCCTAGCACGCCGCCCTCTCAAGGCGGTAGCGGGGGTTCGAATCCCCTCGGGGCTACAAGGTGAAACCCCTTGTCGGAGGCAACTCTGGCAAGGGGTTTCTTCCGTCTGAAGCCGGCGTTGGGGCCGTTTGAACACAATTTGGACACAGTTTCCGCACGATGACGTGCGCTGAGGAGGTTCTTGCGGTCGCTATCGCGGCCCTCGAAGGCGGTCCTCGGCCGGTGCCTGATCGGGGTTCGGGA
>JAXGTK010000099.1:0-10229 GCA_040774965.1 Propionicimonas sp.
CTGGCCAAGGCGCTGAACGACGGCATCGGCATCGTCAAGGGCCTGATGACCACCATCCACGCCTACACCCAGGACCAGAACCTGCAGGACGCCCCGCACAAGGACCTGCGCCGCGCCCGCGCCGCCGCCCTGAACATCGTCCCGACCACCACCGGTGCGGCCAAGGCCGTGGCGCTGGTGCTGCCGGAGCTGAAGGGCAAGCTGGACGGCTACGCCCTGCGCGTCCCGACCCCGACCGGCTCCGTCATTGACCTCAGCTTCGAGGCCTCGCGCGAGACCACCGTCGACGAGATCAACGCGATCGTCAGGGCTGCCGCCGAGGGCCCGCTCAAGGGCATCCTCGAGTACAGCGACGACCCGCTCGTCAGCAAGGACATCGAGACCTACCCGCTGTCCAGCATCTTCGATGCTCCGCTGACCAAGGTGATCGGCAACCAGGTGAAGGTCGTCTCCTGGTACGACAACGAGTGGGGTTACTCCAACCGGCTGGTCGACCTGACCGTGCTGGTGGGCTCCAAGCTCTGATGAACCACGACGGGTCGGTCCGCACTGCGGGCCGGCCCGTCTCTTCATGTGACAACGGCAAGAAAGGCAAGAGGTGAAATCAGTCAAGGACCTCGGTGACCTGAAGGGCAAGCGCGTCCTGATCCGCTGCGACTTCAACGTCCCGCTCGACGGGGACACCATCACCGACGACGGCCGGATCCGGGCGGCGCTGCCGACCCTGACCCTGCTCAGGGACTCCGGCGCGAAGGTGGTCGTGATGGCCCACCTGGGCCGGCCGAAGGGTGAGGCCAACCCCAAGTACTCGCTCGCCCCGGTCGCCAAGCGGCTGGGTGAGCTGATCGGCGCCGACGTGACGCTGGCCGGCGACGTGGTCGGCGAGAGCGCCACCACGGCGGTCGCCGGGCTGGCCGAGGGCGGGATCGTCCTGCTGGAGAACGTGCGCTACGAGCCGGCCGAGGAGTCCAAGGTGGACGCCGAGCGCGCGGAGCTCGCCGCGAAGTACGCGTCCCTCGGCGACGTGTTCGTCTCCGACGGCTTCGGGGTCGTGCACCGCAAGCAGGCGTCCGTCTACGACGTGGCCAAGCTGCTGCCCAGCGCGGCCGGCTTCCTGGTGGCGAAGGAGGTCGAGGTCCTCAAGAAGCTCACCGAGAACCCGGCCAGCCCCTACGTCGTCGTGCTCGGCGGCGCCAAGGTCGCCGACAAGCTCGCCGTGATCGACAACCTGCTCAAGGTCGCCGACACCCTGATCATCGGCGGCGGCATGGCGTACACCTTCCTGAAGGCCAAGGGCTACGAGATCGGCAACTCCCTGCTCGACGCCGAGAAGGTCGACACCTGCGCCGCCTACCTCGAGCAGGCCGCGGCCACCGGCAAGCAGATCCTGCTCCCGGTCGACGCCCGGGTGGTCGCAGAACTCGACGTACCGGGCCGCCACGCCAGCGAAGTGACGGTCGTGGACGCCGACCAGATTCCGGCCGACCAGCAGGGTGCCGACGTCGGCCCGAAGACCGAGTCGTTGTTCTCCGGGGCGATCGCGGGCGCCGCGACGATCTTCTGGAACGGCCCGATGGGCGTCGCGGAGATCCCGTCCCTCGCCGAGGGCACCGAGGCGGTCGCCAAGGCGCTCGCCGCGTCCGGCGGATTCTCCGTGGTCGGCGGTGGCGACTCCGCGGCCGCCGTCCGCAACCTCGGCTTCAGCGACGACGCCTTCGGTCACATCTCGACCGGTGGCGGTGCGTCCCTGGAGTACCTGGAGGGCAAGGTGCTCCCCGGGCTCGCGGTCCTGGAAGGGGAGTGACATGGCCCGCACGCCATTGATGGCCGGCAACTGGAAGATGAACCTCAACCACGTCGAGGCCACCGGCCTGGTGCAGAAGCTGGCCTGGACGCTGGCCGACGCCAAGTACGACGCGGAGAAGTCGGAGGCGGCGGTGATCGTGCCGTTCACCGACATCCGCACCGTGCAGACCCTGGTCGAGGGCGACAAGCTGCCGCTGAAGTTCGGTGCGCAGGACGTCTCCGAGCACGCCTCCGGCGCGTACACGGGTGAGGTCTCGGCCGACATGCTGGCGAAGCTGAACTGCAGCTACGTGGTGGTCGGGCACTCCGAGCGCCGCGAGTACCACAGCGAGTCCGACGCGCTGATCGGCGCCAAGGCCAAGGTGGTGTTCGAGGCCGGGATGACCCCGATCATCTGCTGCGGCGAGGTCCTGGAGATCCGCAAGCAGGGCACCCACGTGGAGCACGTGCTCGGCCAGCTCGAGGACTGCCTCGCGCCGCTGACCGCCGAGCAGGTCGGCGCGTCGGTGATCGCCTACGAGCCGGTCTGGGCGATCGGCACCGGCGAGGTGGCCACTCCGGAGGACGCGCAGGAGGTGTGCGGCGCGATCCGTGGCTACGTCACCGAGACCTTCGGTGCGGCGGCGGGTGAGGCCGTGCGGATCCAGTACGGCGGCTCGGTGAAGTCCGGCAACGTCGTCGAGATCATGGCGCAGCCCGACGTGGACGGCGCCCTGGTCGGCGGCGCCAGCCTCAACGCCGAGGAGTTCGCCAAGATCGTCATGTTCTATTCCGTGGCCGGCTGACCCCGTCCACTTCACCGAGGGCCACCCTCTCTCGTCGAGAACCAGCCTCTGGCGCTGGCTCTCGACCGGGATGGGTGGCTCTCGGCGCGTTCCCCGCCGTTTCGGTGCTGCGGCACCGCGTGAGTTAGGATTCTCCGGTGACTCTGCTCCCCCTGATGACCTGGCCGATCGTGACGCTGTCCATCGTCCTGATCCTGACCAGCGCCGTCCTGGCCCTGTTCATCCTGCTGCACAAGAGCCGCGGTGGCGGCATGTCCGACCTGTTCGGCGGCGGCATGACCACGGGGATGGGCGGCACCTCGGTGGCGGAGCGCAACCTCGACCGGCTGACCGTGACCGTCGGCCTCGTCTGGCTGGCCAGCATCATCGGCCTGCTCGTCCTGTACCGGTTCTTCCCCGAAGTCGGGTCCCTGGGCTGACGCCCGTTCGATCGCTCGCAGCAAGGAGTCAAGGCACGTGGTTGGTGGTAGCGCGATTCGAGGCAGCCGGGTCGGTGCCGGTCCCATGGGAGAGGCGGAGCGCGGAGACGCGGCACCCCGCCTGTACGTCTCCTACTTCTGCGCGAACGGGCACGAGACCCGTCCGGCCTTCGCGGCGGACGCGGCGGTCCCCGAGACCTGGGACTGCCCGCGTTGCGGGCTCCCGGCGAACCTCGATTCCGAGAACCCTCCGCCACCGCCGAAGACCCAGCCGTACAAGACCCACCTGGCCTACGTGAAGGAGCGTCGCACCGACGCCGAGGCCGTCGCGATCCTCGCCGAGGCTCTGGACGCGTTGCGGGCCCGCCGGGCCGCCGGCGAGGTCATCTACTGACGCTGGTCGTCCTCGGGCAGGCTCAGGGCAAGCAGTCGAAGTAGGGCAGTTCGGACGCGGCCGCCTGGTCGACCAGCCACAGGGTGCGATCGCGTCCGGCCACCCGCGCGGCGGGCAGGCTGGTGTCACCGGCCAGGGAACGTGTCAGCGCGTTCGACTTCTCCGCTCCGCTGATCAGGAACCAGACCTGGCTGGACTCGTTCAGCGTCGGGATGGTCAGGCTGATCCGTTCCGGTGGCGGCTTCGGTGCGTCGCTGACCCCGATCACCGGCTGGGTCGTGGGTTCGCTGGACGGGTGGTTCGGGAAGATCGAGGCGACGTGGCCGTCAGGGCCCATGCCGAGCAGGCACAGGTCGAACCGGGTGTCGCCCAGTTCCTTGGCGTAGGTGGTCGCGGACGCGCCGGCGTCGATCACCCCGTCCGCGCTCGGCATCGGGTGGGTGCGTGCCGGGTCGAGCTGGAAGTGGCCGGCGAGCAACGCGAGGGTCGGGCCGGCGTTGCGCTCCGGGTCGCCGGTGGGCACGAACCGCTCGTCGCCCCACCACAGCTCCAGGCGGGCCGGGTCGAGGCCGGAACCACCCACGATGCCCCCGAGCCGGGCGTAGACCTCGTGTGCGATCCGGCCGCCGGTCAGGCAGACCTGGACCACCCGCCCGTCGCGCTGCAGTTCGACCAGCGTCGTGAGCAGCCGCGTCGCCGCCCGGTCGGCGAGTTCGACCGCGTCGGCGTACCGGACGACCTGGGCCTGGGCGAGGCTCATGCTGAACGTCCCCGGCCGCGATCGGCCGCCTTGTCGAGTCGACGGACGAGGGCTGCCATGGCTTCAGCGTAGATCGGATCGTCGTCCAGGCGGCGCAGTTCCTCGGCGAGGAGCGTGTTCAGGTCGCGGCGGGGGAGGGCCACGAGCCGCTGGGGGAGCCCCGGAGCCGAGAAGCTGGCCAGGTTCCCGTCGGTGCGGGTGACCCGGATCTCGTCGTCGGTCGAG
This sequence comes from Propionicimonas sp., assembly GCA_040774965.1. GTDB lineage: Bacteria > Actinomycetota > Actinomycetes > Propionibacteriales > Propionibacteriaceae > Propionicimonas. Next base: position 4,390 of record JAXGTK010000099.1, read on the forward strand.
GCGAGCACGACGCCGGTGATGCCCACTCCGGGTTTGCCGCGGTCCACGGTCACGGGCACGTCGAGGCGATCCGCCAGCCATGCGGCCAGCAGCGTGCCGGCCGCGTTCTCGGGGGCCGCCGACACCCCCACCCGGCTGACGTCCATCGGGTACGCATCGAGCGCAGCGGCGAGCAGCCCGCGCCAGCGGGTGATCCGCGTCCAGGTCAGGTCGGTGTCGCCGGGGCAGTAGTTGCGGGCGCGCACCTCGAGAGCCGCGATCGGGTTCGGGTCGCCCATCGCGTCGGTGATCCGCCGCGTGGCCAGCCGCCCGATCGGGTCGAGACCGGGGGCTCTGGGCGAGCGTCCCGGCCACCACACGATCACCGGCAGGTCGGGCAGCAGCAGCGGCAGCACGACCGATTCGCGGTGCTTCTGCAGGACGCCGTGGAACTTGAGCGCGATGATCTCGCCCGGGGCCCCCTCGCCGGCCTGCACCTCCGCGTCCATCCGGTCGGCGCGGGCCCGTCCGTTCGTGAGCAGCAGGATCCGGGACGGGTGCTCGCGGCCGGCCTCCATGCAGGCCTCCATCGCGCGGTCGTACTCGGACAGCTCCGCCACCACCACGAGGGTGAAGACCAGCCCGGAGCTGGCCCCCACGTGGTGCCGCGCACTGGCGATGGCCTGCTGCACCTCGGCGGCGTTGGTCGTGCTGAGTTTGACGATCATCAACTGCTCCTGTCAGGGACGACGCCAGGTGAAGCCGTCGCGGGCCAGCATGTCGAACGCGGACTGCGGTCCCCAGCTTCCGGACGGGTAGGACTCCGGTGGTGCCCCCTTCTCGGCCCAGCGGTCCAGCACCGGGTCGAGGATCTCCCAGGCGAGTTCCACCTCGGTCGGCTGCGGGAACAGCGGCTCGGAGCCCAGCAGGACGTCCAGCAGCAGCCGTTCGTACGCCTCCGGGCTGGTCTCGGCGAACGAGGTGCCGTAGCCGAAGTCCATGTTCACGTCGCGCAGTTCCATCGGCGTGGCCGGCACCTTCGCCCCGAACCGCAGCGTGATGCCCTCGTCCGGCTGGATCCGCAGCACGAGAGCGTTGGTGCCCAGCGAACGGACGTCCGTGCCGTCGAACGGCAGGTGCGGCGCCGGACGCAGGTTCAGCGCGACCTCCGTGACCCGGCGCGGCAGCCGCTTGCCGGTGCGCAGGTAGAACGGCACGCCCGCCCAGCGTCGGTTGTCGATGTCCACCCGGATCGCGGCGTAGGTGTCGGTGCGCGAGTCGCCGGGGATGCCCTGCTCCTCCAGGTAGCCCGGCACCTCGATGCCGCCGGCCCAGCCACCCGAGTACTGGCCGCGTGCGCTGTGCGCGTCGAGGTCGGCGGGGACGCGTGCCGCGGCGAGCACCTTGCGCTTCTCCATGCTGAGCTGGTCGGCGTCGAAGGACGCGGGTTCCTCCATCGCGGTCAGCGCGAGCAGCTGGAGCAGGTGGTTCTGGATCACGTCCCGGGCCGCGCCGATGCCGTCGTAGTAGCCGGCCCGGCCGGCAATCCCGATGTCCTCGGCCATCGTGATCTGGACGTGGTCGATGTAGTTGCGGTTCCAGATCGGCTCGAACATGGTGTTGGCGAAACGGAAGGCCAGGAGGTTCTGCACCGTCTCCTTGCCCAGGTAGTGGTCGATCCGGAAGATGCTGGACGGTTCGAACGCCCGGGACAGCTTCTTCTCGAGCTGGCGTGCGCTGGCCAGGTCATGGCCGAACGGTTTCTCGATCACCACCCGTCGCCAGGAACCCTTCGGCCGGTCGGCCAGCCCGTGCCGGCGCAACTGGGCCACGGCGACGTCGAAGGCCTTCGGTGGCACGGAGAGGTAGAAGGCGTGGTTGCCGCCGGTGCCCTGCCGCTCGTCCAGGTCGGTCAGGGTCGCCCTGAGCTGGGCGAAGGCGTCGTTGTCGCTGAGCTCGCCGGGAACGAACCGGATGCCCTCCTGCAACTGCTTCCAGACGTCCTCGCGGAACTCGGTACGGGCGTGCTCGTGGACGGCGTCCGAGACGAGCTGGGCGAAGTGCTCGGCCGCCCAGTCCCTGCGGGCGAAACCCACGATGCCGAAGCCCGGCGGCAGCAGGCCGCGGTTGGCGAGGTCGTAGATCGCGGGCAGCAGCTTCTTGCGGGCGAGGTCTCCGGTGACACCGAACAGCACCAGGGCCGACGGGCCGGCCATCCGGGGCAGGCGTGGGTCACGCGGGTCACGAAGCGGATTCACGTCTGCGAGCGTACAAGCAGCCCGGCGAGGGCCGAGGGGGCATCGCCGTGGTGACGGGATCGTGGCTAAACTGCGCAGGACCTTTGCCGGACCGTGATCGGGGAGCGAATGAAACCTGCCGAGGAGGGCGCGCCGCTGGCCGCCCTGGCGCCCGGCGACTGGCGGTCTGTGGCCCTGGCGTACGTTGCGCTGGCCAAGCCCCGGATCATCGAACTCCTCCTGGTCACCACCATCCCGGCGATGTTCCTCGCCGCCGGCGGTTTCCCGGACTGGCAGCTGGTGCTGTGGACGCTGCTCGGCGGCACCGCCGCGGCGGGGAGCGCGAACGTGTTCAACTCGGTGCTGGACGCGGACATCGACGCCCGGATGCGCCGCACGCGGCGGCGTCCGATGGCCAGGGACCAGGTCACCCAGGGCCGGGCGCTCGCCTTCGGCGCCGTGCTGGGGATCGCGGCCACGCTCATGCTGGGCCTCGGCGCGAACTGGCTCTCGGCGGCGCTGGCCCTCGTCGCGAACCTCTACTACGTCTTCGTGTACACGATGGCGCTGAAGCGGCGCACGTCCCAGAACATCGTCTGGGGCGGGATCGCCGGCTGCTTCCCTCCGCTGATCGGCTGGACGGCGGTGACGGGCTCGGTGGCGTGGACGCCGCTGGTGCTGTTCGCGATTGTCTTCGCGTGGACCCCGCCGCACACCTGGGCGCTGGCGCTGCGCTACCGCGAGGACTACCTGAACGCGCACGTGCCGATGCTGCCGGTGGTGGCGCCCCCGGTGCGGGTGGCCTGGCGGATCCTCGCGTACAGCGCGCTCACCGTCGCGGTGAGCCTGCTCCTGTGGCCCGTCGCGGGCACAGGGTGGCTCTACCCGGCCGTCGCGGGCCTCGCCGGGGCCGCGATGCTGGCCGAGGCGGTAGCACTTCTACTGAGGGCCCGTCGTGGCCTCGTGGACGCCGCGCTCAAGCCGATGCGCCTGTTCCACCTCTCCAACAGCTACCTCGCGATCGTGTTCATCGCCGCCGCCGTCGATCCCCTGATCTTCTGATCCTCGCGGTTCGTTCCTCACCGCTCGTCAGGACTCCACGACTCCCGGTCCGGGGCGCGTGTCGTCCAGCGCGGAGGAGGGGCGGCGGGTGAGCCACCACAGGTTGGCCAGCGCCGCGGCGAACAGGGTGGTGCCGAGCATGTGCAGGGCGACCAGCGCGGGCGGCAGGGACAGGAAGTACTGGGCGTAGCCGATCGCACCCTGGGCGAGCTCGACGCCGAGGAGCAGGGCGACGGCCCGGCGTGCCGTGCGGGCGGTCACCACGACCAGCGTCACGGTCAGGATCACCACGAGCCAGACGCTGAGCGAGTGGACGCGGGCGATGGCGGTCAGGTCCAGGCCGTTGCGGGCCGCTCCACCGTCGCCGGAGTTCGGGCCGGCGCCGGTGACCACCACGCCGAGCAGCATCACGAGTACCCCGAGCGCCGAGACGGCCCAGACGAGTCGTCGGGCGAGCGGACGCACCGTCGCCGGCGACACCGGCCAGGTCTCGTGCACGAGCAGCATGCTGATCACGATCAGCGCCACCGAGGGCACCAGGTGCAGCCCGACCACCCACGGGTTCAGCCCGGTCAGCACCGAGATGCCCCCGATCACCGCCTGGGCGGGAATGCCGAGCGCCGCGGCGAGCGCGAGGCCACGGACGAACGGTCGCGGCCGTCCCGCCTCGTCCCGCGCGCGCCAGGCCGCGATGAATGTGCCGATGGCGATCGCGACGAGCACGAAGGTGAGCGTCCGATTGCCGAACTCGATGTACACGTGCGCGTCGGCCTCGGCGTGCGGGACATAGGACCCGGGCGTGCACTGCGGCCAGGTCGGGCAGCCCAGGCCGGAGCCGGTGACCCGGACCAGGCCGCCGGTGACCACGATGCCCATGTTGCCCAGCAGCGAGGCGACCGCCCACCGCCGCAGCGCCGCGGGGCTGCCTACGAGATCCATCGGAACACCTTCCTGGCCAGGGTCACCGCGGCAACCGCCCAGACCAGGACGACGAGCAACGGCAGGGGATCGAACGCTCCGGTGGCGAGGTCACGCAGGGTCTCGCCGAGCGCTGCGGTGGGCAGCAGGCCGACCAGCGGCTGCGCCCACGCGGGGAAGCTCGCCACGGGCACGAGCAGGCCGCCCGCGGCGCCGACCAGGTAGACCAGGTTCGCCAGCCCGAGCGTGAGCTCCGCGGACGCGCGCCCGGCGAGGGCGAGGGCGAACCCGGCGAAGGTCACCAGCGCGAGCGGGACGACCGCCACCGTGACCAGCACCTGCGCCGGCACCGGGGACGGCGACCAGCCGAGCAGCAACCCGGCCACGACCAGCACCGCGGCCTGGCCCAGGGCCAGCAGTGCGATCATCGTCGCCTTTCCCGCGAGCAGGTCGACGCGGCGCAGGGGAGTGGCCACCAGTCGCTCGAGCACGCCGTAGCGGCGTTCGAAGGCGGTGGTGATCGCCGGGGACGTGAACCCGCTCGACCACAGTCCCAGCCCGATCACCGAGGCCACGAACGGCTCCCGGGCGAGCCCGAGGCGGTCGCCGGCGAGCACGCCGGCCACGACCAGGCCGAGCGGGATGACCAGGGCCAGCAGCAGCTGTTCGGAGTTCCGCACGACCAGCCGGGTCTCCATCAGGGCGTGGCGCAGGACGCGGCGGCTCCACGGTGCCGGGGCGGCGGCCGGGGTCAGGTCGAGGGTGCTCACCACGGACCTCCCGGCGTGGTCAGGTCGAGGAACAGCTCCTCCAGGCCCTTCTCCGCGGTCAGCTCGGCGATCGTCCCGGCCGCGACCCGGCGTCCGGCGTTGAGCAGCACGACCCGGTCGGCCAGTTGCTCGGCCTCGTCCATCGCGTGCGTGGTCAGCAGGACGGCGACGCCGGCCGCGCGCAGGTCCCGGATCAGCGTCCAGACCTGCCGGCGCGAGTGCGGGTCGAGCCCGGCGGTGGGCTCGTCGAGGAAGACCAGTTCGGGGCGCCCGATCACGGCGCCGGCGAGGTTGACCAGCTGCTGCTGGCCCCCGGACAGCCGCCGGTAGGGGGTGTCCGCGAAGCCGCCGATGCCGAGGGCGGCGATCAGTTCCGCGGCCGGCAGGGGAGTGGCGTACAGCGAGGCGAGGTAGGTGAGCAGTTCCGCCGGCTTCACGCCCGACCACGCCCCGGTCGCCTGCGGCATCAGCCCGATCCGGGCGTTGGCGGCGGGGCTGCCCGCCGGCGCGCCGAGCACGTCGATGTGGCCGTGGTCGGGGCTGAGCAGGCCGGTGCAGCACCGGATCATCGTGGTCTTCCCGGCTCCGTTGGGGCCCAGTACCGCGGTCACCTCGCCGGGAGCCGCGGTCAGGCTCAGGCCGTCCAGGACGAGGCGTCCCCCGAGGCTCAACCGCACGTCGGCGACGGTCAGGGCTGCGGGCACGTGCTCAGTCTAGGCATCCCGGGGACGTGGAAACGCCGCTGCCCCGCCCCCGTTCGGGAAACCGGCCGCGGCGTGCGGCGGGGGTGCTCCTGCGGCGGCCCTGGCGGGCGCCGGCGCCGGCGCCGGGGTGCCCGCGGTGGGGGCACCGTCGTCGGTCCACGCGTCGGTGA
>JAXGTK010000100.1:0-10208 GCA_040774965.1 Propionicimonas sp.
CGTGGGACAGGAACGACTGGCGCGGCTCGACGAGTCGCTCGGGCGGTGGTTCGCCGACAATCGGGACGTGCTCGGCGCGGCCGTGCGCAGCCTCGGCGCGCCGGAGGGCCTTCCCGGGCCGCCGGTACCGGCATCGGCCCTGGAGGCGGCGGTCGCGCTCGCGCGAGCCGGCGCCGGCTACGTCGCGGAGGCGACAGAACTCGCGGCCCGCTGCGGGCTGGGCGATCCGAACGAGCGGCTCGCCGTGGGTCTTCTCCAGGCGGCCGGAGCGCTGCGCCCGGCGGAGCTCGCCCGGGCACTGCGCCTGGGAAGCAGCGGCGTGGCCGGTCTGCTCAATCGTCTCGAGGCCGCCGGCCTGGCGAGCCGCCGCGATCCGCACGACTCCACTGACCGGCGTGCGGTCGAGGTCGTCCTCACCGGGTCCGGCTCCGATCTGGCGCGGGAACTGGCCGAACTCCTGCACGAGCACTCCGCCGAATTCGTGGCCGGCCTTCGCGCGGTCAGTGCCGGCGTGGTCCGGATCGGTGTTGCCTGAGCGCGCAGCGTCGAATGGTCAGATGCGCAACCTTGCGCACGCTTTCCCTCTGGCGGGTTGCTCGCGCGGGTACCTATGGTCGTATCAGCTTTGAAGGAGGCACCGGGGACTGCGACTCGCCGAGCTTGTGGGGGGTGTCGGTTGAGTCGTCCTGCTGGTTGAGCGTCGGACAGAGTTCGGGGGGACTTGGTGCCGGGCGCTCAACCAGCAAAATGACGTTCGGGCCCGTTCACCGCCGACGGCCTATGATCCGGAGCCATGTTCGGCAAGCTCAATCCCGTCCCTGCCCTGGACCGTCCCGACCTGCTGCCCGCCGCCGTGTACGCGGCCGTCCGTGACCATGTGCCGGACGCACAGGTCTTCGGGATCGACCCCGGTCACGCCGACACCGAGACGTTGTGCACGGTCTACGAGCTGCCGATGGACGTGATGGCCAACGCGGTGCTGGTGCTGGGCCGCCGCGGCGGCGAGGAGCGTTACGCCTGCTGCATGACGCTGGCGCACCGACGGGTGGATGTGAACAACGTGGCCCGGCGCCGACTCGACGTCCGCAAGGCGTCGTTCGCCCCGATGGGCGTCGCGGTCGAGCGCTCGGGCATGGAGTACGGCGGGATCACGCCCGTCGGCCTGCCCGCCGACTGGCCGGTCTGGGTGGACGCTGCGGTCGCCGACACCGATGTGGTCTGCATCGGCGCCGGGATCCGTGGCGCCAAGCTTCTCCTGGCGGGCGCCGACCTGCTGAAGCTGCCCACCGCCGAGCGCGTGGAGGGCCTGGCCCGCGACACCACCCCCGCCGGTTCCTGAGCAGCGTTCGCGTCCGTCGGTCCCTGACGAGCGCTCCCGAGGCAGTTCCTACCGGTCCCTGAGGAGTGTTCCCGAGGCGGTCACTTCCGTTCCCTGAGGAGCCTGGTGAGGAACGAGCCGGGCGTCACGAAGGGTGTCGGTTTCCGGCCCTTCGTGACGCGTCCCCTCGTTCCTCGGGAACGCTCCTCAGGGAGCGGGGTTGGGGTGCAGGTTCTTCGTTCCTCGGGGGCGCTCCTCAGGGAGCGGGGTTGGGGTCCCCTCGTTCCTCAGGGAGCGGGGGGTGGGGTGCAGGTCCTTCGTTCTTCGGGGGGCCCCTCAGGGAGCGGGGGCCGGGTCCAGACCGATGAAGGCCCGGAACGCGTCGGCGCCGGTGACGACGAGCTCGGGGCCGCGGACGAGGTTCTCCGGCGTGAGCAGCCACTGCTGGCTGTCCTGCCACTCCCCGGGACGCCGGGTCTTGCGGACCACGCCGTTGGGCAGGTACCCGACCTTGCGGCTGACGGCGTTCGACGCCGGATTGTCGGCGAAGGCTGCCGAGACGATCTGCTCGGCGTCCAGGACGTCGAAGACGAACGCGCAGATCGCCTTGCGCATCGCGGTGCCGATGCCGCGACCCTGGTACTTCTGCGCCAGCCAGGAGCCGGTCTCGCCCGTCCGCATGACCAGGTAGTGCTCGGTGAAGAACGCCTGGACGCCGACGATCGTCCCGTTCCACTCCACGGCGAACTCGAGGTTCCAGTGCTCCCGGCGCCAGTCCGCCCGGACGCCCCACTGGTACTGCACGAAGTTGAACGGCATCTCGGCGGCCGGCGCGTCCGTCCAGGGCATGTAGAACGGCATCACCTCGGGAGCGTGGACGCCCGACAGTGCCAGCGCGACCAGGTCCGGCAGCACGTCGTCGGTGATCGGACGCAGCACCAGCGGCCCGGCCTCGATCCGCAGGCCGAACGGTGGGAACGCCTCGTCGAGCGCTGTCATTGAGCCAGGCCGTAGAGCCGGTCGCCGGCGTCACCGAGCCCGGGCACGATGTAGCCCACGTCGTTGAGGTGGTCGTCCAGTGCCGCGCAGACCAGGGTGCACGGCACACCGATCGGATCGACCAGTTCGCGCATCCGCTGGACGCCCTCGGGAGCGGCGATCAGGCAGATGCAGGTGATGTGATCGGCGCCCCGGTCCACGAGGAACTGCACGGTGCCGCCCAGTGAGCCGCCGGTGGCGAGCATCGGGTCGAGCACGTAGCACTGCCGTCCGGACAGGTCCTTCGGCAGGCGCTCGGCGTAGGTGAACGGCTGCAGCGTGGTCTCGTCCCGGACCATGCCGACGAAGCCGACCTCCGCGGTCGGCATCAGCCGCATCATGCCCTCGAGCATGCCGAGCCCGGCGCGCAGGATTGGCACCACGAGCGGGCGGGGCCGGCTCAGCTCGACCCCCGTGGTGGTGGTGATCGGGGTCGTCACCTCGACCGGCTCGACCCGAACCTCCCGGGTCGCCTCGTAGGCGAGCAGCGTGACCAGTTCATCGACGAGCTGGCGGAAGGTGGCGCTGGCGGTGTTCTCGTCCCGCAGCAGGCTGATCTTGTGGGCGACGAGCGGATGTTCGATGACGTGAAGTTCCACGACCGATAGGTTCCCACACCCCGCCGGTCGCAAATGACCTGACCGGACTGTGCTCAGTGGGTTCCATCTGCCACGATGGGAGCGTGGTCTGGCGGAGGAGGCGGCGATGAGCACGACGGACGAGGAGTTCGAGATGCCGAACCGTGGCGACGACCGCGCCGGCCTGGACGAGCTCGACGACCTGGTCACCGGTGAGGAACTGGACGCCGACGACCTCGACGAGGACGACGACGGGGACGACGAGGACGACGACTACCCCGAGGACGCCACCGAGGACGACATCGACCTGGTGATCGCCTGCTACCGCGAGGACGGCCAGCCGGTCGCCACCCCGCTCGACCTGGACCTCGCCAATGACCTCGACGGGCTGATCGAGCAGCTGCGCCGCATCCCCGGCGACGCGGGTGCGGTCGGCATGGTGTCGGTGGCGAACGAGGTGTTCGTGCTGGTACGGGTGCGCGGCAAGCGGGTGCAGGTCTTCTGCTCCGATGCGCTGGCTGCCGACGACTGGCCGATCGCCCGCGACGTGGCCGACTTCCTCGAGGCCGAACTGCCGGACGACGACAGCGACGAGCCCTTCCCGATCGGCGATGCCGACATCCTGTCCGACGCGGGCCTTCCCGATTTCGAGCTCGAGGCGATGGCGGAGGACGAGGAGGAGGACTCTACGACCCTGCTGGAACTGGTCGCGGCGAAGCTGGGGTTCAAGGCGCAGTTCGCCAAGGCGCTCGCCTCCTTCGAGTGAACCGCTGGCAGCGCGCCATGGCTGCGGCGCTGGACGAGGCCGCCCTGGCAACCGCCCACGGTGACGTCCCGATCGGCGCGCTGGTACTGGACGCGTCCGGAACCGAACTCGCCCGCGCCCACAACGAGCGCGAGCTGACCGGTGACCCGACCGCGCACGCCGAGGTGCTCGCGCTGCGGCGGGCGGCGGAACGGCGGGGGTCGTGGCGGCTGGAGGACTGCACGCTGGTGGTGACCCTCGAGCCGTGCACGATGTGCGCGGGCGCCCTGGTGCTGGCGCGGGTCCGTCGGCTGGTGTTCGGCGCCTACGACCCGAAGGCGGGCGCGGTGGCGTCCCTGTGGGACGTGGTGCGCGACCCGCGCGTGAACCACCGTCCGGAGGTCCTGGGTGGTATCGCCGCCGAGGAGTGCGGCGCCGTGCTGCAGGAGTTCTTCGCGTCCCGGCGCTGACGTGTCGGTCCGGTTGGTCGAGCTTGTCGGGACCTCGTGTGGTTTCGACGGGCCCGACCAGCCGGCGGGCGCCCGCGGCGATTGGCCCGGGTCGTCCCGGGCTCGGTACACTCCTCCGCGGTGGCGTGTCTGAGCGGCCTAAAGAGCGCGCCTCGAAAGCGCGTGAGGGGCAACCCTCCGAGGGTTCAAATCCCTCCGCCACCGCCAGGTGATGCCCCACTCGGCATCGGAGACCGGTGAATCCCCGCGATTCACCGGTCTCGCTGTTTCCGGCCCGGGGCGGGTGCACGGAGCTCCGGCGCCCGCGCCCGGCCCGCTCACCGGGCGGCCCGCTCCCGCAGTCGCCGGGCGCGGTCGGCCGGCATCCCCGGGCCCGGCAGGGCCACCAGCCTCGCCTCGTCCGGGTCGAGCGGGCCGCCGACGTGCAGGGCGGCAGCGGGGCGCTCGGGGACGTCTTCACCTTCGAGGTGGAGGGGGTGCACCGCAGTACCCAGCGGGTGACCGCGTTCGAGCCGGGGCGGCTCCTGGAGTGGACCGTGGAAGAGGCGTGGCTGTCCTTCGTCGCCCGTCCCGACGAGTGGCGCGGCAGCCGGATCCGGTTCGAACTGGCTCCGCTGGCCGACGGGCGCACCGAACTCACCTTCACCCACCTCGGCCTGACCCCGGCCGTGGAGTGCTTCGAGGCGTGCTCGGGCGGCTGGATGTTCTACGTGGCCGGAAGCCTGCGCCGGCTGGCGACCGAGGGCGAGGGCGAACCGCATCGGGCCGAGACCGGCCTGCGCGAGTTCGAGCACGACCTGCTGGACGCCCACGGCGCCGGCTGACCCCGTCCGTCGGGGGGCGCCCGGCCGCCCGGGAGGTGTCCGATACGGGCCCGGCGCTGATTTCCGGGCAGTTCCTGCACCGGCGGCGGGAGCCACCGAGGACCCCCGGCGGCCCGGTTTGCGCTCAACGACAACGGGTGATCGTGCCGGCGGTCCTCGACACTCGTTCAGGCTCGGACGGGGTCGGTGCACGAAAGTGCGTGGCGGCGCCCCTTTCCCGGGGCCCGAGGACGCGGCAGAGTTGGCAGTGCCCACCCACAACGCGCCTCAAAGGAGAGCCCTGTGAAGAAACTGATCAACGATCCGGCCAATGTCGTGGCCGAGACCCTGGCCGGGTTCCAGGCCGCGCACGCCGATCTGGTGACCGTCCACTTCGACCCCGACTACGTGGTCCGTGCCGATGCGCCGGTGAAGGGCAAGGTCGGCCTGGTCTCCGGAGGTGGATCCGGTCACGAGCCGCTGCACGCCGGCTACGTCGGCAAGGGCATGCTGGACGCCGCTGTTCCGGGTGCCGTCTTCACCTCCCCGACCCCTGACCCGATCCTCGAGGCCACCAAGGCCGTCGACGGCGGTGCAGGCGTGCTGCACATCGTGAAGAACTACACCGGCGACGTGCTGAACTTCGAGACCGCTGCCGAGATGGCCGAGATGGAGGACATCACGGTCAAGGCGATCGTGGTCAACGACGACGTGGCCGTCGAGAACTCCACCTGGACCGCGGGTCGTCGTGGTGTCGGTGGCACGGTCATGGTCGAGAAGATCGCCGGTGCGGCTGCCGAGCGTGGCGATGACCTGGACGGCGTCCTGGCGATCGCGACCCGCGTGAACGACAACATCCGTTCGATGGGCATGGCGCTCACCGCCTGCACGGTCCCGCACGCCGGCAAGCCGTCGTTCGACCTCGGCGAGGACGAGATCGAGATCGGGATCGGCATCCACGGCGAGCCCGGCCGGCACCGCGTCCCGATGGCCACGGCCGACGAGATCACCGACCAGCTGGTCGCACCGATCCTCGAGGACATGAAGCCCGAGGCCGGCAGCAAGGTGCTGCTGTTCGTGAACGGCATGGGTGGCACGCCCGAGGCCGAGCTCTACATCGTCTACAACCACGCCCGCAAGGTCCTCGAGGACGCCGGGCTGGAGGTCGCCCGCTCGCTGGTCGGCAACTACATCACCTCGCTGGAGATGCAGGGCTGCTCGATCACCGTGCTGAAGCTGGACGACGAGATGACGGCCCTCTGGGACGCCCCGGTGCTGACTCCTGCCCTGCGTCGGGGCCTGTGAGGTAGCGGCTCGTGAGCGACACACTGTCCCTGTCCTGGGCGGAGGCGTGGATCCGCGACGCCCAGGCCGTCCTCGCCGAGCACCGGATGGAGTTGATCGACCTCGATCGCGCCATCGGTGACGGCGACCACGGGGAGAACATGGACCGCGGCTTCAAGGCTGTGGTCGCCAAGCTGGACGAGGGCGGCATCGCCGACGTCCAGGGAGTGCTGAAGGTGGTGGCGTCCACCCTGATGTCCAAGGTCGGCGGCGCGGCCGGCCCGCTCTACGGGACCGCGTTCCTGAGGGCGGCGAAGGCGTGCGACGGCGACGTGGACAGCAACGGGGTGGTCGCGCTGATCGAGGGCGCCCTGGACGGCATCGTCTCCCGCGGTAAGGCGACCACGGGCGAGAAGACGATGGTGGATGCCTGGACCCCGGCGCTGGAGGCGGCGAAGGCCGCCGCCGGGGAAGGGGCGAGTCCCGCGGCAACCCTGCGGGCGGCGGCGGACGCCGCGGCGAAGGGTGCCGAGGCCACCATCCCGCTGCAGGCCACCAAGGGCCGCGCGTCCTACCTGGGTGAACGTTCGATCGGTCACCAGGACCCCGGGGCCACCTCGACCGCGTACATCCTCGGCGCGGCCGCGGACGCGGCGGAGGCATAAGTGGGTGTCGCTCTCGTGATCGTCTCCCACTCGGCGCAACTTGCCGAGGGGGTGGTTGAGCTGGCCGCCCAGATGGCGAAGGACGTTGCCCTCAGGGCGGCCGGCGGCACCGACGACGGCCGTATCGGCACATCGTTCGACAAGGTCAACGACGCCGTGACCGAGCTGCGCGCAGCCGGTCACGACGTCGCGATCCTCACCGACCTCGGGTCGGCCACCATGACGGTGGAATCGGTACTCGATTTCCTCGACGAGGACGAGTCGGCGCACGTGAAATTCGCCGACGGCCCGCTCGTCGAGGGAGCGGTAGCCGCCGCTGTCACCGCCCAGGTGGGTGGTGACCTCGACGCGGTCGTTGCCGCCGGCCGGGCCCGCGAACTGTTCAGCTGATTCACCCAACCCCTCCGAAGGGCTGGCGGTCCTCGCGGGCTCGGTTGCGGCTCGCCCACGGACCAGGGGACGGTTCCGAACGGTCCGGCTTTTCCACAGGCACCCGTGGAAGAGTCGGACCGTCCGGGGCCGTCCCCGCTCTTCTGTCCTGATCCCCGCGTTCGTCCCTCACCGCTCGTCGAGACGGACCCACCCTTGAGCCGCCGAAGCGCCTCGTCGGTGGGTCCGGCCGTGTCTCGTCCGGCGCGAGCGCCGCACTCGTCGAGACGGCGGCGCTTCCCGGCCGCAAGCAGCCGTGGCGCTTGCCGTCTACAATCCCCGAAAAGGGGAGGCCGCGCGTGGAACTGGACCAGGTCCTGTTGCTCGGTTCGGCCACCCTGCTCGTGGCGATCGTCGCGGCCCGGCTGGGGACGCGGCTGGGCCTGCCCTCCCTGCTCCTGTTCCTCGGTCTCGGCGTGCTGCTGGGCGCGATCGTCTACGACTTCGAGGACGCGAACCTCGCCCACTCGCTCGGCTTCGCCGCCCTCGTCCTGATCCTGGGTGAAGGCGGCTTCAACACCCGCTGGTCGGAGATCAGGGGCGCGCTGCCGGCCGCCCTGCTGCTGGCCACGGTAGGGGTCGGGATCTCGATCGCCGTGGTCGCGGCGTTCGGCTACTACGTGCTCAGGCTCGACCTGACCACGGCGGTCCTCCTCGGCGCGATCACGTCCCCCACGGACGCCGCCGCCGTCTTCTCCGTGCTGCGCAAGGTGCCGCTGCCGTCCCGGCTGAGGGCCATCATCGAGGCCGAGTCGGGCTTCAACGACGCCCCGATCGTGCTGCTGGTGGCGACCGCCACCGAACTCTCCCTCGGCCAGGGCGGCGAGGAGGGACCCCTGCTCATGGTCGGCCTGATCCTCTTCGAGCTCCTCGGCGGCGCCCTGCTCGGCCTCATCGTCGGCTGGCTGGGCGTCCGTGCCCTGCGCAGCCTCGCGCTCCCGGCGTCCGGCCTGTACCCGCTGGCGGGGCTCGGCTGGGCCGTGATGGCCTATGGGCTGGGCAGTTGGCTGCACCTGTCCGGCTTCGCCGCCGTCTACGTCACCGCGGTGGTGCTCGGCAACGGCGAACTGCCGCACCGCCATGCCACCCGGTCCTTCGCCGAGGGCGTCGGCTGGATCGCGCAGATCGGGTTGTTCGTCATGCTCGGCATGCTCGCCGAGCCGCAGCGCGTGTCCTGGCCGGTGGTCCTCGCCGGCATCGGGGCCGGGGCTGTCCTCACCTTCGTCGCCAGGCCGCTGTCGGTGTTCGTGTGCCTGGTCTGGTTCCGGATCCCCTGGCGGGAGCAGGCCTTCATCTCCTGGGCCGGGCTGCGTGGCGCGGTGCCGATCATCATGGCGACGGTGCCGCTGGCCGCCAACGCACCCGGTGCGGCCGGCCTGTTCGACCTCGTGTTCGCGTTCGTGGTGGTGTTCACGCTCCTGCAGGCGCCCACGCTGCCCTGGGTGGCCCGGCTCCTGAAGGTCTCCACGGGCGACGACGCCACGGACGTCTCGTTCGAGTTCGCGCCGCTGGACACCATCAAGGCCGACATGATGCAGGTGCACGTCCCGGAGGGTTCCCGGCTGCACGGAGTCACGATCCGCGAGCTGCGGCTGCCGAAGAACTCGGTGGTGTCGCTGGTCGTCCGGGAGAACGAGCCGTTCACGCCCAAGCCGGACCAGATCGTCCGCACCGGCGACGACCTGCTGATCGTGACCAACGGGGCGGACCGGCAGAAGGTGGAGGGCCGGCTGCGAAGCATCGCCCAGGGCGGACGCCTCGCCCGCTGGGCGCGGGAGGAGTGAGCGCCGCTACTTCTTCTTCGTGGCCTTGGCGGACGCGCTCGGGGTCGGCGTGGCGCTGGCGCTGGCCGTCGGGCTGGCCGACTCGCTCGCCGTGGTGGTGATCGCGGGCAGGCAGACCGGGCCGTCCACCGCGATCGAGGTGGGACGCGTCTTGAGCATCTCGAACTTGGTCGGCAGGATCACGTCCACGACATGATCGGCGCGTCCGTCGCCCTCGGTGGCCACGTCGCCGGTGAACGCCTCCGCGACCAGGCGAACCTCCGGGTCGTCGGCCGAGTTGCCGACCACGGTGACCACGCTCACCTCCCGATCGGAGTTGCCGTAGGAGACGATGTGGTAGCCGAAGGACAGCAGGACGAAGCGGGTCCGCTTCGCGGCGCCGCCCTGCTGGCCGCCGTTGAGGACGCGGACGGAGATCTTGTCGGAGGTGAGTTCCTTGCCGACGTCCTGCTCCACGCAGGTCGCCTCGGCACGGGTGGTGTTCGTGGTGACCTGCTTGTAGCCCCAGTAAGCGCCGTAACCGAGCATGCCGAGGAGGAGCAGCAGGGTCACGGGGGTCTTCAGTACCCGGATCACCTTGCGCACGTTCACTCCTGGACTCTCCTCACGACGAAGGACACCCGGCCAAGACTACTGGAGTTCCAGAACGCGGGCGTGCATGGTCTGGCGCTGCTGGAGCGCGGCCCGCAGGGCCCGGTGCAGCCCGTCCTCGAGGTAGAACTCGCCGTTGTACTTCACGACGTGGGCGAACAGGTCGCCGTAGAAGGTGGAGTCCTCCTCCAGCAGCGCGTCCAGGTCGAGGTTGCGCTTGGTCGTGACCAGTTCGTCCAGGCGCACCTGCTGCGGCGCGATCGCCGCCCACTGCTTCTGCACGTAGCCGTGTTCGGGGTAGGGACGGGACTCACCGACGCGCTTGAAGATCACGCGCCGAGTCTACGGGACGGCGCTGAAGCCTCCCTGAGACGCCGAACGCCTCCGTTCCGGTCGGACGCCCGTACCCAGGTCGTGGCGTTCGACCGGACCGGAGGCGTTCGGCGTCTCAGGGAGGCTTCAGCGCCGTCCCGTAGCCTCGGCGCGTGATCTTCCAGCGCGTC
>JAXGTK010000101.1:0-10162 GCA_040774965.1 Propionicimonas sp.
AAGGTCGGCCCCGAGACGTGGATCTGCCGCCGGCGCAGCCCCCGCGTCCAGGCCGGCTGCGCCTCGCGGACCAGAGTGGGGACGGTCCCGGTTGCGGTCCACCCCGGGGGTGGACCGAAACAGGAACCGTCCCCAATTCGGTCCAGACCTAGCCGGTCGGCTGGTCGATCTCGCCGCCGGCCTCCACCCAGTCCTTGAAGCCGCCGAGGTTGTAGACCTCGTCGAAGCCGAGGTCCTTCAGGGCCTTGCCACTCAGCGCCGAGCGGCCACCGGACGCGCAGTACACGATCACCGGGTGGTCCTTGCGGAACTGCGCGTCGTAGCCGGCCGCGAACGGGTCGGCCTTGAACTCCAGCAGGCCGCGGGAGACGTTGATCGCGCCCGCGACCTTGCCCTCCGCCGCCACCTCGCCGGCGTCCCGCACGTCGACCACGAGGACGTCCCCGCGAGCCATGAGTTCCTTCGCCTGCGCCGGGCTGATCCGGGGCACGACGACGTCGGCCGCCTCGACCATCTGCTTAACGGTTGTGCTCATTTTTTCGATCTCCTTTGACCACGTTTCAGAGCACTGTCAAGCCTAGTCCGGGCAGGTCTTAGACGTGGACCGGAGCGGAAATTCGCAACGATTTGTGAACCGGCTCAGCGACAGCCGCACCCAGCGATCACGGAGGCCTCGCGGTCGAGCCAGTTGTAGACGCGGTAGTAGCTGTAGGAGTCGTTGCCGAGTTCGGCGAAGACGAGCAGCGCCCCGTCGGCGGTGGTCACGTAGCCGGTCAGTCCGGCGAGTCCGCTGAGCGTGCCGGTCTTGGCGTGCACGACGTGGCGTCCGGCCTTCTCGGACTTGTCGTCGAACCGGTTCTTCAGCGTGCCGCTCTCCCCCGCCACGGGCAGCCCGTCCACGATCGGGGTGAACTCCGCGTCGGTGATCGCGAGCCGGATGGCCCCCGCGAGCGCGTTCGGGGTGAGCTTGCTGCCCGGCGCCAGGCCGCTGCCGTCCAGGATCTTCATGCCGGAGGTCCACAGGCCGTGCGCACTCGCCCACGCCTTCACGTTGGCAGCCGCGCCGGCGAAGCTGGGGTCGGCCCCGTCCGCGATCGCCGCGTGCCGCGACAGCGTCTCCGCAGCCACGTTGTCGCTGATCAGCAGGGTGCGGTGGATGATCCGGCTGAGCGTGGTGGACGTGACCCGCGCCAGCTCGGGGCTGTCCGCGGCGGCGGTGGCGGAGGCGATCGTGGTCACCTTGATGCCGGCCGCCTCCAGCCACTTCGCGAACAGGTTCGCGGCGTGCCTGGCCGGGTTGGCCGCGGCCCGACCGGAACTGAGCTTGCCCGAGTTGACCTCGAGCGCGGCCACCTTCGCCTCCCAGCCCTTCCAGTACGACTTCCAGTAGGAGCTCCAGGTCGGCCCGGTGAACAGGGACGCGTCGTAGCGCAGCCGCACGCTGGTGCGTCCGGACGCCTTGAGCGCGGTCGCGGTCGCCCTGGCCAGCTTCTGCAGGGAGGCCGGCTTGTACGAGGAGGTGGACGACTTCGACGTCAGCAGCGGGTCGCCGCCGCCCACGAGGTAGATCCGCTTCGCGCCCGAGTCGAGGACCCGGGTGGCGAACGTGCGATCGGGCCCCAGCGCGTCCAGCGCGGTCATGGTGGTGAGCACCTTCATGGTCGACGCCGGGGTGAGCGGGGTGTCGGCCGAGCGGTCGGCGAGCACGGTGCCGTCCGTCGTGGTGACGACGATGCCGACCTTCCCGATGCCCTTGGTGGAGATCGCCTTCAGCTTCGTCGTGAGGATGTCCGGGTCGGGCAGCGGCGCGGACGGGTCGAAGACGGGCTCAGCGGCCGGCGCAGCGTCGGTGGGCACCATCGCCAGTGACGGTGCGGCGGACGGTCCGAAGGTCAGGGCGAGCGCGAGCGGAACGGACGCGAGACCGACGAGCCAGCGGGGGGACTGGTGCATGTCGTCCATCTTCGCACCGATGCGGCGCGCTGCCCAGCGCGCTACTCCTCCGCGACGTGCTCCCGGATGGCCCTCCCCGGCAGGCTGACGGCGTAGGTGATGCCGGACGGCGCCGCCGGGCTCGTGGCGAGCTCCACGAGCAGGGCCGCGAGGTCCCGGCGACCCAGCGTCCCGAGGACCACGCCCTCGGCCTGCCGGTACCCGGTCGGCGCGCGGTCGGTCAGGCGCGGGGGTCGCACGACCGTCCAGCCCAGCCCGGAGCGCGCCAGCACGTCCTCCATGCGCCGCATGTCGTCGTAGGCGTGGCGGTAGATCCGTCCGACCGCCGCCAGTGCGAGCCGCTGGACGAGAGGCCCGGACGGCGGCACCACGCCCGCGGCCGAGATCCCCACGAAACGGTGGACGCCGGCCGCCTTCATGGCCCCGACGAGGTCGGCGACTCCGACCGAGTACGTCGTCGTCGGCCGCCGCTCGCGGACGCCGAGTGCCGAGACGACCGCGTCGACCCCGGAGAGGTCAGGGACGGCCTGTCCCACCGACCACGCGGCACGGGTGACCCCGTCGCGGTCGGGAAGCGCCTCGACGCGACGAGCCAGGGCGAGGACGCGGTGCCCCCGGTCCAGGGCCTGCTCGACGACGAGTCGACCGGTCGGCCCGGTGGCGGCCGCGACGGTGAGGAGCCGCGACCCTCCGGAAGATTCGTTCATATGATGATTGAGTCATGCTATGAACGATTCGTCAAGTGTATGGTGTTGCCCGTGCACGAGCCCTCGATCGCCCTCCAGCTCGCGCAGGTCGGGGCCCTGTCCGCGTCGCGCTGGTCGGAGCGACTGCGACCGCTGGGCATCACACCGGGCGAGGGCGTCGTCCTCCGGGTGATCTCGGCCTCGGAGCACGCCAGCCAGCGGGAACTGGCCGATTCCCTCGGCGTGGCACCCAGCCGGGTCGTGGCGCTCGTCGACGCGCTCGAGGCCAGGCACCTGGTGGCACGGACGCGTTCCCCGGAGGACCGCCGGCGCTACCGGTTGGCGCTCACCGACGACGGCCGGGAGGTGCTCGCAGGGTTGTTCGCCGCCGGCGCGGCCCACGAGGCGGACATTGCGGGCTCGCTGTCGTCCGACGAACGCCGACAGCTGAGCAGCCTGCTCTCCGGCCTCGTCGACGGCCTCGGCCTGCGCCCGGGCATCCATCCCGAGGTCGGCCGCTGACCCCGGTCCGGCGAGCCGCCGGCCCGGCCGGTCAGCCCGCGGCGCCGACCAGCATGGCCACGCCCAGGCCGGCGACGACAAGGTTGCCCACCAGCACGCTCAGCCGCCGGGAACGCTCGGTGATCCGGTGCCGGAGGACGGCGCCGGCGCCCACGACGACCAGCTGCCACGACACGGATGCGAGCCCCACGCCGGCCACGAACGCCGCGGCGGCGGACGGCGCGCCGAGCCGTCCGGCCAGCCCGACGGTGATCGCCGCGAAGTAGACGAGCGTGGCGGGGTTGATCGCGGTGAGGCCGAGGAAGAGGACGAACCGCTGCCACCCGCTGCCGCTCGGTGCCGGTTCCGCGTCGGCCGGTGGTCGGGACGACCGCCACAGGCCGAGGGCGGCGATCACGACGAGGACGGAGCCCCCGAGCACCGCGGGCCAACGCCCCCAGGCGCCGATCACGGGCGCCGCGGCCGCCCCGAACCCGACGGCCACCGCACTGTAGAGGGTGTCGATGCTCCCGACCGCGACCGCCGCGGGCGCGCCCCGGCGGAAGCCCCGTGCGATCCCCTCGCCGAGCAGCAGGACTCCGATCGCGCCGAGGGGCATGGCGACACCGAGCCCGGCGAGCGCGCCACGGGCCAGCATCGCGAGGGCGTCCATGCGGACACTGTGGCGGAGCCCTGCGAGGAGAACTGCCGATCCGTCGGCTCCGCCGCTAAATTGTCGGCATGGACCACACCGACGAGACGATTCTCGGCATTCTCACCACAGATGGCCGTACTTCGTTCAGTGAGCTGGGGCGCCACGTCGGCCTGAGCACCAACGCGGCGGCGGCACGCGTCCGCCGACTGGAGGCGTCCGGGGTGATCCTGGGCTACCGGGCCGTGCTGGCCGGTGACGCGCCGGTGGCCCGTGCCGGGCTGGAGGCGTTCATCGACGTCCGCCTCGCCGACGGTCGCGACTCCGACGGCTTCCTCGCCTGGACCGGCACCGACCGGGCGATCAGCGAGGCCGTCCACCTCACCGGGCCGTACGACTACCTGGTCCGGGCACACGTCCGCGACACCGGCGAACTCGACCAGTTGCTGCGCCGCCTGAAGCGGGAGGCCGGGGCCGCCCAGACGCAGACGAGGATCGCCCTGCGCGTTCCGGAATGACCTTCAGCCGACCGGACGCGAGGCTGCGGGACGCCGCCCGGCCAGGCCGATCGCCGCGGCGGCGACGACGGCCAGCGCCGCACAGGCGACGTACACGCCGTGGTAGCCCCACGGACCGGCGGCGAGCCCGATGACCGGGCCGGCGACGATCGTGCCGATCCGGCGGGTGTTCGTGTTGAGCCCGGTCGCCATGCCCGGGCCGGGGATGAGCTCCTGGAACAGGGTGAGCCCGACCCCGGCGACCGCGGCGTAGAAGATCGCGTTCAGCGCCTGCAACGCGATCAGCGCGACCGGCCCGGTGACCAGCACCATGCCGGCGTAGTAGGCCACCCCGGCCACGCAGCCCACGACCATCAGGCCGGTCAGCGGGAAACGGGTGCTGAGCCGGCCCAGCGACATCAGCGCGGGAATCTCCAGGGCGGCCGCGGTACCGAGGGCGATACCGGCCCACCAGACCGGCAGCGCGAGGGACTCGGTGACGAACAGGGTCATCACGGCGACCGCGGCGGCGTTGGTCGCCTGGGCCAGGACGAAGGCGACGACGATCACCGCCACCCGCCCGCGGGAGGCCCCCGCCGCGCGTGGGGCGGCCGCCGGAGCGTCCGGGTCGGGCCCGGCCGGCGGCGTCCGCCGCTCCTTCAGGTTCATCACGGCGGTCGTGGCCACGTTCGCCACCGCGATGCCCGCGATCGCGAGGAGCACGGACGCGTTGCCGAACCAGCCCATCAGCGCCGTCGCGACCGGCGGCCCCGCCACCCACGCGAACGAGAACACCGCGCGGGTGTTGATCACGTCCCGCGGCTCGGCGCCCGTCGAACGCAGGTGCGCGAAGAGCAGCGAACTGCCCACTCCCGCGGGCGCGCCGAACACCACCAGGGCGACCACGGCCAGCGGCAGGCTCGTGGCCAGCGCCAGCGCGACGGCGAGGGCGACCGTCATCCCCGCGGCGACCAGCAGCGACGGCAGGTACTCGCCCCGCCGGTCGGCGCGGGCCGGGATCCACAGCGCCGCGACGAATCCCGCCGCGTTGTAGATCGCCAGCACCCAGCCCACCTCGACCGGCGTCGCGGAGTACAGACTGACGAGCACCAGCGCCAGCGCCGGGCTGAGGAAGGAGAACTGCAACCCCCACAGCAGGGCGGCGAACGGGATCAACGGGCGCCGGAACATCACAGGGAATCCTGCCACCACACGCGGGCCGGATCGCAGAAGCCGTCATCGCCGCCGCCGCGGACCACTCGGCGGTCGTCGCGGCCGTGCGGCTATGGTGCGGACAGGACCGAGGGAGGACGGGGCGTGCCGGAGACGCTGACCAGCAACGTGGACGACGTCGCGCTCATCTTCGAGGGCGGTGGCATGCGGGCCAGCTACACCGCGGCCGTGGTCGCCACCCTGCTCGCGCAGGGCATCCACTTCGACTGGGTGGCCGGCATCTCCGCGGGCGCCAGCAACACGGTCAACTACGTCTCCCGCGACCCGCAGCGCGCCCGGGCGTCCTTCGTCGACTTCGCCGCCGACCCGAAGTTCGGCAACCTCTCCACCTTCGTGCGGGGCCAGGGCCTGTTCAACGCCGCCTACATCTACGAGCAGACCGCGGGCCCCGACCAGGCGCTGCCGTTCGACTACGAGCGGTTCCGCGCCAACCCGGCGTCGGTCCGGATCGGGTCGTTCGAGTGCGACACCGGCCGCACGGTCTACTGGACGCAGGACGACCTCGCCACCCTGCCCGACCTGATGCGGCGGGTGCGTGCGTCCTCCACGATGCCGCTGATCATGCCGCCGGTGCAGCTCGACGGCCACGTGTACGTCGACGGGGCGCTCGGCCCGTCCGGCGGGATCGCGCTGGACGCCGCGAAGGCCGACGGGTTCACGAAGTTCTTCGTCGTGCTCACCCAGGAGCGTGCCTACACCAAGGGGCCCACCCGCTACCCCGGCGTCTACCGGCGCTGGTTCCGCCGCTACCCCGCCGTCGCGGACGCGCTGGACGCCCGGCACCGCCACTACAACGCCACCCGCGAGGAGCTGTTCGACCTGGAGGGTTCCGGGGACGCGCTGCTGTTCGTGCCCGACCACATGGCGGTGCACAACGGGACGCGCGACGTCGCCCGGCTGCAGGCCAGTTTCGAGGCGGGCCTCGCCCAGGCCGAGCGGGACGTGCCGCGCTGGCGGGAGTTCCTCGGGCTCGCCTGAACCGGCGCTCAGGCCTGGGCGCCCGCCGCGGCGCGACCCGAGGTCACCTCGACGATCATGTCCGCACCGAACCGGCGGTAGGCCTCCTGGTCGATCTCCAGGCCCAGGCTGCGCTGCACGGCGTAACCGGTGACCAGGCTCATCATGGCGCTGGCCAGCACCCCCGGGTCCGTGCCCGGCGCGTGGTCCGCGCACCAGCCCCCGATGAAGACGATGATGCTGGCCTTCACCGTGGCCACCTCGCGCAGCAGCAGCGCCCACAGGCTCGGGTCGGACTTGGCGCCCGCCCAGATCTGCAGCAGCAGTTCGGGGGTGTGCTCGTCCTCGCCCACCCGGTCGAGGGCCGCGGCGAACAGCGCGTCCGGGGAGAGGTCGGTCGCGGTGGCCATGATCATCGTCATCGGAACCGCCATCGCGTTGCGGCCGACCTCGAGGACCAGCCGCTCCTTGCTGCCGAAGTGGTGGTAGATCGCGCCGGCCGAGGTGCCCGAGCGCGTGATCACGTCCGAGATGGACGTCCCGGCCACGCCGTTGACGCGAATCAGCTCGGTCGCTGCCCGCAGGATCGCCTCCCGCGCTCCAGCGGGACGGCGTCGGCTCTCGTCCACCCCTCCAGACTATCGGCAATCTTGCGTAGTTCCTGTACTGTGAGCCCCAGAACAGAACGATCGTTCTGGACGGAGGGGCACATGCAGACGGCGCCCGCGCTGGGCCTGGACATCGGTTCGACGACTGTCAAGGCCGTCGTCCTCGATGGCACCACCCTTCTGTTCAGCGCCTACCGGCGGCACAACGCGGACGCCCGCGGCGCCCTGCGCGACCTGCTCCGCGAGATCGCCGACCGCTTCCCCGGCGCGTCCTTCCGCTGCGCGGTGACCGGCTCGGCCGGGCTCGGCGTGGCCGAGGTGATGGGCGTCGAGTTCGTCCAGGAGGTGATCGCCTCCACCGCGGCGATCGAACGGTTCGTCCCCCAGGGCGACGTGGTCATCGAACTGGGCGGCGAGGACGCCAAGATCACGTTCCTGCACCCGGTCGTCGAGCAGCGGATGAACGGCACCTGCGCGGGCGGCACCGGCGCATTCATCGACCAGATGGCCACCCTGCTGCACACCGACGCGGCCGGGCTGGACGCGCTGGCGGCCGAGCACAAGCACCTCTACCCGATCGCCTCGCGCTGCGGGGTGTTCGCCAAGTCCGACCTGCAGCCGCTGCTGAACCAGGGCGCCGCCCACACCGACCTGGCCGCGTCCGTGTTCGCCGCCGTCGCCACCCAGACCATCGCGGGCCTGGCCTGCGGGCACCCGATCCGCGGCAACGTCGTCTTCCTCGGCGGCCCGCTGCACTTCCTGCCCCAGTTGCGCGCGGCCTACGAGCGCGCGCTCGCCGCGCAGGTCGAGTCGTTCACCACCCCGGAGAACGCCCACCTGTACGTGGCGATCGGCGCCGCGCTGCTGGCCGGGGTCCCGACCCGTTCGACCGGCGCCGCGGTGGCCGGCGAGAAGAGCGTCGAGGACCTGTTCAAGCGCCTCCGCGAGCGGACGCTGATCCCGCTGGGCAGCGCGCGGCTGCGTCCGCTGTTCGCCAGCGACGCCGAGCGGGACGAGTTCGACGCCCGGCACGCCGCCGCCACGATCCCGAAGGGCGATCTCGCCACCGCGACCGGCCCGGTCTTCCTCGGCATCGACGCGGGCTCCACGACGGTGAAGGCCGTCCTGCTCACGCGGGCCGGCGAGATCGTGTTCTCGCACTACCAGGGCAGCAACGACCCGATCAGCGTCGCGGTCTCGATCCTGCGCGAGGTGCACACGAGCCTGCCCGCGGACGCCTACCTCGCCCGGGCCTGCGTCACCGGGTACGGGGAGAGCCTGATCCGGGCGGCGCTGCGGCTGGACGACGGCGAGATCGAGACGATGGCCCACTACCGGGCCGCCGAGACGGTCTGCCCCGGGGTCAGCTCGGTGATCGACATCGGCGGCCAGGACATGAAGTACCTGCGGATCCGCGACGGCGTGGTCGACTCGATCGCGGTCAACGAGGCCTGCTCGTCGGGCTGCGGGTCGTTCCTGCAGACCTTCGCCGCCTCGATGGGCACCGACGTGCAGAGCTTCGCCGGCACGGCGCTCGACTCGGGTGCCCCCGTCGACCTCGGCACCCGCTGCACGGTGTTCATGAACTCGTCGGTGAAGCAGGCCCAGCGCGAGGGCGCCACCCAGGGTGACATCGCCGCCGGCCTGTCGTACTCCGTGGTACGCAACGCGCTGTACAAGGTGATCAAGCTCAAGGACGCCGGCCAGCTCGGCGACAAGGTCGTCGTGCAGGGCGGCACCTTCCTCAACAACGCGGTGCTGCGGGCGTTCGAACTGCAGACGGGTGCGCAGGTGATCCGTCCCGACATCGCCGGACTGATGGGCGCCTACGGGGCCGCGCTCACCGCGCAGCGCAACTGGTCCGACGGCGAGCGCTCGCAGGCGCTGGGGCCGGCCGAACTGGACGACTTCCACGTCGACACCCACCTGGACACCTGCCGGTTGTGCCAGAACCACTGCCAGCTGACCATCTCCACCTTCGGCGACGGCACCCGGCACGTCTCGGGCAACCGCTGCGAGCGCGGCGCCAGCACCGAGCGGGTGCCGAAGAAGTCCGAGCTGCCCAACCTGTTCGACTACAAGTACAAGCGGATCTTCGGCTACCGGCGGCTGACCGAGGACAAGGCGTTCCGCGGCGAGATCGGCATTCCGCGGGTGCTCAACATGTACGAGAACTTCCCGCTGTGGTTCACGATCCTGACGAAGCTGGGCTTCCGGGTGACGATCTCGGGCCGGTCCAGCCACGAGGTGTTCGAGGCCGGCATGGAGTCGATCCCCTCGGAGAACGTCTGCTACCCGGCGAAGCTCGCGCACGGCCACATCGAGAGCCTGCTGGACCGTGGGATCACCACGATCTTCTACCCCTGCGTCCCGCTCGAGGCCAAGGAGGTCGAGGGCGCCGACAACCACTTCAACTGCCCGGTGGTGGCGTTCTACCCGCAGGTGATCGAGCGCAACCTGCCCCGGCTGCAGGACCCGGAGATCCGCTACCTGTCGCCGATGCTGAACCTGAACGAGCCGGAGTTCCTCGCCAAGCGGCTGGTCGAGGTGTTCGCCGACTGGAACGTGACGCTCGCGGAGGCGACCGAGGCCGTCCAGGCCGGCTACGAGGAGGACGCGAAGGTCAAGGCCGACGTCCGGGCCGAGGGACGCCGGGCACTGGAGTGGATGACCGAGCACGACGTCAAGGGCATCGTGCTGGCCGGACGCCCGTACCACGTGGACCCCGAGGTGAACCACGGGATCCCCAGCCTGATCACCGGCCTCGGCATGGCCGTGCTCACCGAGGACGCGATCGTCGAGCCGGCCGAACCGGTGCTCGCCAGGCCGATCCGCGTCCGTGACCAGTGGGCCTACCACACCCGGTTGTACGAGGCGGCCGCGAAGGTGGCCCGGCAGCCCGACCTGCACCTCGTCCAGCTGAACTCGTTCGGTTGCGGGGTGGACGCGATCACCACCGACCAGGTGCAGGAGATCATCGAGCAGGCCGGCGACATGTACACGCTGCTGAAGATCGACGAGGTCTCCAACCTGGGCGCGGCCACGATCCGGCTGCGCTCGATGAAGGCGGCGGCG
>JAXGTK010000102.1:0-9996 GCA_040774965.1 Propionicimonas sp.
CAACGTGCACGTCGTGGACCTCCTGCCGGCCCACGAGCTCGGCGGCCTGGTGGACGCCGCCGTGCTGCACGGCGGCCAGGGAACCGTCCAGACCGCGTGCGCCACGGGCGTGCCGTTCGTGGGCATGGGCCTGCAACCGGAACAGACCTGGCACGTCGTGCTCTGCGAGCGCCGCGGCAACGCGATCAGCCTGCCACCGAAGAGGGCGGGCACCCCCGACTTCATCGCGGCCGTGAACCGCGTGCTCACCGACCCCGGAATCCGGGCCGCAGCCCGGGAGGTCCAGTACGCCTACGTGGCCGAGGACGGGGCCCGCGTGGCCGCCCGGATCATCGCCGACAACCTGGCGAGCTGAGCACCGGACCGCTGCGACGGCAACGCGGTGCCGGGCTCACCAGCTGGAGTGGAGCGGGCGCCCCTCGTTGTAGCCGGACGCGGACTGCACGCCCACGATGGCCTGGGACGCGAACTCGGTCAGCGTGCGCGCACCCGCGTAGGTGCACGACGAGCGCACCCCGGAGCTGATGAAGTCGAGCAGGTCCTCCACGCCGGGCCGGGCCGGGTCGAGGTACATCCGCGAGGAGGAGATGCCCTCCTCGAACAGCGCCGCGCGGGCCCGGTCGAACGCCGACTGGGTACGGGTGCGGGCCCGCACCGCGCGCGCCGACGCCATGCCGAACGACTCCTTGTACGGACGCCCGTCGGAGGCGAACAGCAACTCGCCCGGGGACTCGTGCGTCCCCGCGAACCACGAGCCGATCATCACCGCGCCGGCACCGGCAGCCAGGGCCAGGGCCACGTCGCGCGGGTGCCGGACGCCGCCGTCCGCCCAGATGCTCTTCCCGGACTCCGCGGCCTCCTGGGCGCACTCCAGCACCGCGGAGAACTGCGGCCGGCCGACACCGGTCTGCATGCGCGTCGTGCACATCGCGCCCGGTCCCACGCCGACCTTCACCACGTCGGCCCCGGCCTCGATCAGGTCGGCCGTGCCGTCCGCGGTGACCACGTTGCCGGCCACGATCGGGATGTCCAGCCCGGACGCCGCCACGACGGCCCGGCAGCGCTGGACCGCGGAGATCATCCGCTCCTGGTGGCCGTGCGCGGTGTCCATGACCAGCACGTCAGCGCCTGCTTCCAGCAGCGTCTCGGCCCGGTGCTCCACGTCTCCCGAAATGCCCACCGCCGCACCGATCCGCAACCGCCCGGACGCGTCCAGCGCCGGCGCGTACAGCGTGGCGCGCAGCGCCCCCTTCACCGTCATCAGGCCCACCAGCCGCCCGTCGGCGACCGCGAGCGCGGCCTTGTGGCGGCGGGTGGACAGCTCGTCGAACACCTCGGTGGGCGTGGCGTCCGGGCTCATGATCGTGAGGTCGGTGGTCATCGCCTCGTGCGCCTGCGCGAACCGGTCCAGCCCCTCGACCTCGGACTCGGAGATCGTGCCGAGCGGGGCACCGTCGTGGTCCACCACGACGACCACGCCGTGGGCCCGCTTGGGCAGCAGCATGAGCACCTCGCCGACGGTCGCGTGCGGGCCGATCGTGAGCGCCGTGTCGAACGTGGTGTGCGCGGCCTTCACCCGTCCGATCGTGTTGCCCACGATGTCGGCCGGGAGGTCCTGCGGGATGATCGTGATGCCGCCGCGGCGGGCCACCGTCTCGGCCATCCTCCGGCCGGCGATCGCGGTCATGTTCGCGACCACGAGGGGCAGTGGCAGGCGGAGTCCGTCGGTGCTGGTCAGGTCCACGTCGAGGCGGGACGTGACCGAGGATCGGCGCGGCGCCATGAACACGTCGTCGTAGGTCAGGTCGTACTCGGGCTTGCCGGTGAGGAAACGCACCGGACAAGGGTACCGGGCCCTCCCTGCTCGTCGAGCGCCTCCGTTTCCGTCGAACGCCTCCGCCCAGGCAGAGGCGCTCGACCGGAACAGAGGCGTTCGGCGGGCTCCTCAGCCGTGCACCAGCACCAGTCCCGGTGCGCCGCTCGGCGCCTCGGGCCCCACGGCCAGCGGGTGGTAGCCCATCCGCCGGAACAGCCGCCGCCCGGGGGTGTCGGCGTTCGGGGTGAGCAGCCAGTACACCGAGCAGGCCGAGGCGATCATCAGCCGCTTGAGCAGGTCGAAGCCGAGCCCCTGGCGGGTGAAGGACGGGTGCACGGCCAGCAACTGCACGGCGAAGGAGCCCTCGAGCTGGGCCATGTCGTCACCGAGCTGTCCGGCCAGGTCGCGCGACCACTCGTCGGTCTGCTCGGCCCAGCTCCAGCGGTGCCCGCACCCGAAGCCGACCAGCTCACCCACCTCGCGGGCGGTCACGGCGACCAGATCGGCGCGGTCCAGCGCCAGGTCGTAGAGGGCCGCGTAGGTCGCGGCGATGTCCGCTTCCTCCGAGGTCGGCGGACGCGAGGACGCCAGCGCGTACAACTGCTCGACCTCGTCGGGGGAGGGGAGCGCGAACCCTGCCCGCGCCACCTCCACGCTGGGGCTCAGTGTGCGTCCCCGCCGTCGCTGCCCTCGAGCGCCGGGGCGTCGTGGCCCTCGACGGCGTCGCCGTGGTGCGCCGCGTCCGCGATCTCCTCGGCCGTCGGCCTGGGCAACTGGCCCTGGGCGTACCAGCGGGACAGTCGCTGCCGCACCCTGCCCACCTTCTTCCCGTTCGGCACCAGCGGCTCGGGTTGCGGGTGCCGGGTCAGCGAGTACGCCTCGCCCTGCGACAGGGGCTGGTGTGGCTCGCTGTAGCCGCCGTCCGGGTTGCGCACGATCACGCCTGACTCCGAGCCGTGCAGCACCCGCTCGGCGTCCTGGCGCTGCAGGGAGATGCAGATCCGCTTGGTCACCATGAACGCGAGCACCGGCACCACGAACACGGCCACCCGCATGAAGTAGGTGACGGCGTTGAGCGACACGTGGAACTGGGTGGCGAGGATGTCGTTGCCGCCGGCCAGCCAGAACATTCCGTAGGCGGACATCCCGGCCACGCCGATGCCGGTGCGGACCGGTGCGTTGCGGGGACGGTCCAGCAGGTGGTGCTCGCTGGTGTCGCCGGTGATCCAGGCCTCGAGGAAGGTGTAGAGGGCCAGGCCGGTGAACAGCAGGCCCATCAGCCCCACGCCGGGCAGGAAGATGTTCCACGACCAGGTGGTGCCCCAGATGTGCCACTCCCAGTTCGGCATGATCCGGATGGCGCCCTCCACGAAGCCCATGTACCAGTCGGGTTGGGAACCCGCGGTGACCTGGGCCGGGTTGTAGGGCCCGAACATCCACACGGGGTTGATCTGCATGAACGCGCCCATCAGGATCGTCACGGCGAACACCATGAAGAAGAAGCCGCCGGCCTTCGCCACGTAGATCGGGAAGAACGGGTAGCCCTGGATGTTGCGCTGGGTGCGTCCGGGCCCGGGCCACTGGGTGTGCTTGTGGTAGATCAGCAGCGCCATGTGCGCGCTGATCAGCCCGAGCAGCAGCCCCGGGATCAGCAGGATGTGCACCATGTACAGCCGGGGGATGATCTCGCTGCCCGGGAACTCGCCGCCGAACGCGAAGAACTCCACCCAGGTGCCGATCAGCGGGATCGAGCGGACCAGGCCGTCCACGAAGCGGAGGCCGGTGCCGGAGAGCAGGTCGTCGGGCAGCGAGTAGCCGGCGAAGCCCTCGACCAGGGCCATCGAGAACAGCCCGACGCCGATGATCCAGTTCAGCTCGCGCGGCTTGCGGAACGCGCCGGTGAAGAACACCCGCAGCATGTGCGCGGTCATCGCGGCCACGAACAGCATCGCCGCCCAGTGGTGGATCTGGCGCACCAGGAGCCCGCCACGGATGTCGAAGCTCAGGTTCAGCGTGGACGCGAACGCCTCCGACATCGGGATGCCGTGCATCAGCTGGTAGGTGCCGGCGTACTCGACCTCCACCATCGACGGCTGGAACCAGATGGTCAGGAAGACGCCCGTGATCAGCAGGATGACGAAGGAGTACAGGGCGATCTCGCCGAGCAGGAACGACCAGTGGTCGGGGAAGATCTTGCGGATGTTCCCGAGCAGCTTGGCCAGGCCGATCCGGTCGTCCACCCACGTCGCGGGGGCGGCCAGCTTGCTGGACCCCTCGTCCCGGGGAGGCGTGTGCACCTCCATCGCGGGGGAGGTCTGCCTGATCTCTGCCGGCTTCGCCATCAGCGGTCACCCTCCACGAAGTCCTTGGACGAGTCTCGTTCGAAGAAGCTCGGACCCACCGGGACGGTGAAGTCGCTGCGCGCGACCAGGTAGCCGTCCGCGTCCGTGGTGATCGGGAGCTGCGGCAGCGACCGCGCGGCCGGGCCGAACACCACGACTCCGGAGTTGCCCAGGTCGAACGTCGACTGGTGGCACGGGCACAGCAGGTGGTGCGTCTGCTGTTCCCACAGGCTGATCGGGCAGCCGACGTGGGTGCAGATCTTCGAGTAGCAGAGGATCCCGTCCACCTGCCAGTCCTGGCGCGACTCGGGGATGCGGATCGAGTTCGGGTCCATCCTCACGACGATGATCGCGGCCTTCGCCTTGGCCTGCTGGAAGGCGGTGCCCTCCAGGTTCTGCAGGTTCTCCGGCTCGGCGTTGATCAGCTGGCCGACCTGGATCTCGTCCGCCTTCAGCCGGTTGTAGGTGACGTCGTTGACGAGGTGGATGCCCTCGGACCAGATCGTCGTCTCGATGGTCTTCGCCCGTTCGGCCGCGGTCGGCCACGGGCCGAGGTCGGCGAGGCTCACGACGGCGGGAAGCACCATCAGGCCGAGCGCTCCGGCCATGCCCGAGCCGATCAGCTTCCGGCGCCGGATGCCCGAGGCCTCGATGCCGGTCTCCAGGTCGGTGAGGACGCGCTCGCGCGCCTCCGGCGAGGACGGTGCGGCGTGCCGTTCGCCGACGATCTCCTCATCGCTCATCAGCACCCGCGCCCACTGGATGGCCGAGACGCCGATCAGCAGCGCGGCCAGGCCCGCGGTGAGGCCGAGCAGGGTGTTCTGCATCTTGAAGTTGGCACCGAAGAGCACCAGTTCCGCGTCGCGCGGCACGGCGAAGTAGACCACGAGGAAGCCGATCACCAGCACCGGGACGGCCGCCAGCATGCCGACGATCTGGTGGTAGGCCCGATCGGCCGCAGCCTCGTCGACGTCGGTGAACCGCGGTGCGTGCTCCTCCGGGCCCGGGTCGGGCACCGGGCCGTCCGCGCCCAGGTCCGCCTCGTGCGGCGGGTGGGCCTTCTCGATGTCCGTACTCATGCGCGGGCTCCCCTGGTTGCGATCCAGACCGCGGCGAGCACCAGCGACCCGATACCCACCACCCAGGCCCAGAAGCCCTCCGAGACGGGGCCGAGGCCGCCGAGCGTGAGGCCGGCGGACGGGGTGGCGTTGACCTGCTCGACGTAGGCGATCATCGAGCGCACGTCCTTGTCGGCGATGGCCCCCGAGGCGAACACCGGCATCTGGCCGGGACCGGTGCGCATCGCCTCCCAGATGACCTGCGGGTCGGCCTGTTCCAGGCTCGGGGCGACGTACCCGTTCGGCAGTGCGCCGCCGGCCCCCTTGAAGTTGTGGCAGGCCGAGCAGTTGGTCCGGAACAGGTCACCGCCGCGGGCCACGTCCTCGGCGGACAGCCCGTCCGGGCTGTACTGGTCCTCGGTGGGGACGGCGGTGCCGTTGCCGAGGCTGCCGACGTAGGTGGCCAGCGCGTTGATCTCGTCGTCGGTGAACGTGTTGGTCTTGCCCTGGGCCTGCGTGTACGGGTTGGCCATCGGCATGCGCCCGGTGCGCACCTGGAAGTCGACGGCCGCGGCCCCCACGTCCGTCAGCGCGGGCGCGCCCTGCTGGGCGAGGCCCTCGGCGTTGATGCCGTGGCACGACGAGCAGTTCACGGCGAACAGGTCCTTGCCCTGCGCGATGAGTTGCTCGTTCGGAGCGCCCTCCGCCGAGGAACTGGTCGCCGGTGCGATCGCGGCGTACACCGCGCCGACCAGGAACAGGCTCAGGACGAGCAGCAGGGGCCGGGCCGCCTTGTGCCGACGCAGCGAGCGCCGCGGTCGGGGAGCGGAGGCCGGTGTTCTCATCAGGTGTTCTCCTCCGTGTTTCAGCGCAGCAGGTACAGCACGCCGAAGAGCACGACCCAGATCGCGTCGACGAAATGCCAGTAGTACGAGGTAACAATGGCGTGCACGGCCTGCTCATGGGTGAAGCGGCGGGAAACGTAGGTGCGCCCCAACATAAGCAGAAATGCCACCAGGCCGCCGAGAACGTGGAGTCCGTGGAAGCCCGTGGCGAGGAAGAACGCCGACGTGTAGGCGTTCACCGAGATCACGAACCCCTCGCTGACGAGGTTCGCGTACTCGAACGCCTGCCCGGCGATGAAGACCGCACCCATCACGAAGGTGAGCGTGTACCACTCCCGCAGACCCCAGGCTCCGACCTTCAGCAGCGAGCCGGTGCGGCCCACCTGCCCCTTCTCCGCGGCGTGGACGCCGAGCTGGCAGGTCACCGACGACAGCAGCAGGATCGTCGTGTTGATCGTGGCGAACCACGGGAAACTGATCCCGAACCAGTCGTTGAGTAGGTGACTTGATCCCCATTCCCACATCGGGGTGGTGCCGGCCTGGGTCGCGGCGGCGTTGGTCACCTCGCGCAGCGAGAAGTAGGCGGCGAACAGGGCGGCGAAGAACATCAATTCGCTGGCGAGCCAGATGATCACACCGACGGCGAGTGTGTCCGGGCGTCCCCGCAGCCCCCGGAGCCGGCTCGGCGCGATCGGATGGAGCGCACCGGGTGGAAGGCTGGTCGAGGCACTCAGCGGCGTGGTGTGGGCCATTGCGTCATTATGTCGAACGGTCGCCTTTCTGGGGACCACTTCGACGTTCGGGAAATCCGTGGCTTGACTTCTGGCGCGGGAGTTGTTCTGTGGCCGTCCTACGTCTTCGCCGGTTCCGTGTCGGGGTCGTTCTCCCGGGCGCGGAGGGTGGCTGCCGGCGCGGGACGGGCGCCGCGCGGGGGACGGGGCCGGAACCGTTACGATGGCGGCACAGGCGCGCGCGGGGCAGCGGATGCCCGGACGAGGAAGGCCAGATGAAGACGACTGCACGGGTGTTGCTCTACTCCGACGACCGGACCACCAGGGAGCAGGTGCGTCTGGCCCTCGGCAGGACGGTGGCGGCCGACCTCCCCGAGCTGGACGTGTTCGAGGTGGCCACCCTGCCGGTGGTGCTGCAGACCATGGACGCGGGCGGCATCGACCTGGTCATCCTGGACGGTGAGGCCACCCCGTCCGGTGGCATCGGGCTGTGCCACCAGTTGAAGAACGAGATCAAGGACTGCCCGCCGGTACTGCTGCTGGTGGCGCGGGTCGCGGACGCGTGGCTGGCCACCTGGTCGGAGGCGGACGCGATCACGCCCTACCCGGTCGATCCGGTGCGGCTGCCCGCTGCGGTCGCTGACCTGCTGCGCGCCCGGCTCTCGGAGGAGGCCAACGCGTGAGCTTCACCTGGGCGGGCGTGCTGTCCGACCTCCTCCACGGAAACGACCTCGCCCCGGATGCCGCCGGATGGGCGATGGACCAGATCTTGGCCGGCGACGCCACCCCGGTGCAGGTCGCGGGGTTCGCGATCGCGCTGCGCGCCAAGGGCGAGACGGTCGCTGAACTGACCGGGCTGTCCCGGGCGATGCTCGAGCGTGCCACGCCGGTCACGCTGCCGTCCGAGGCGGTCGATGTGGTGGGCTCCGGTGGCGACCGGGCCAACACCGTGAACGTGTCCACGATGGCCGCGATCGTGACCGCCGCGTGCGGCGTGCCGGTGGTGAAGCACGGCAACCGTGCGGCGTCCAGCGCGTGCGGCACCGCGGACTGCCTGGAGGCCCTCGGCGTCGTCATCGACGTGCCGCCGTCCGCGCAGCCCGAGGTGCTCTCGCGGGCCGGCATCGTGTTCCTGTTCGCCGCGATGTACCACCCGTCACTGCGGTTCGCCGCCACGGCCCGCAAGGAACTGGGCGTGCCCACCACGTTCAACTTCCTCGGCCCGATGGCGAACCCGGCCCGTCCGTCCGCGCAGGCGGTGGGCGTGGCCGACTCCCGGATGGCGCCGCTGGTGGCCGGGGTGATCGCGGCGCGCGGGCACCGCGGCCTCGTCTTCCACGGCGACGACGGCCTGGACGAGCTGACCACGACGACCGCGTCCGACGTGTGGCTGATCCGGGACGGCCAGGTCGTGCAGACCCGGCTCGACCCGGCCGAGCTCGGCGTCGTGCCGGCGAGCCGCGAGGACCTCGTCGGAGCGGACCCGGTGTTCAACGCCGGCGTGGTGCGGGCCGTGCTCTCCGGCACGCCCGGTGCGGTGCGCGACATCGTCGCGCTGAACTCCGCAGCCGCCCAGCTCGCGTTCGCCGGCCCCGATCTCGGTGCGCCCCTCGCGGCCCAGTTCGCCGAACCGCTGCAGCGGGCCTACGCCGCCATCGACTCCGGCGCGGCCGCCCGCACGCTCGAGGTCTGGGTGGCCGCCACACAGGCCGCGAAGCCGGCCTGAGTCACGCGGCCTGCAGCGCCCACTGAACGACCAGGGCGAGCAGCGGGCCGAGCATCAGGGGCGGTCCGTACGCGAACGGGTGGTCGGCGTGGCGCCGGATCCGCGCCACGATGCCCCAGATCGCGGCGACCGCGCTGCCGAGCATGATCGACCAGATCACGAGGGTGATCGCGGTGGACCCTGCCACGACTCCGATCAGCCCGGCGAGCCGGACGTCGCCGAAGCCCAGCCGGTCACCGCTGAACCGCCACAACAGCCAGAAGAGACCGGCCGCGGCCGCTCCCCCCACTCCGGCCCAGAGCAGGGGACTCCAGCTGGCCTCGAGCCACGCGGCGAGCGCCGCCCCGGCCAGGGACAGCCCGAGGGTGAGGTAGGTCAGCCGCAATGGCAGGAACATGGTGCGCAGGTCGATCAGGGCGAGCAGTGCGCCGAGCGAGGTGAACGGTGCCCAGGCCGCCCAGTGTGTCGGCGTGGTCAGCCCGAGGGCGACACAGCCGGCGACGGCCCCGACCCCGAGGACGGCCCAGCGGAAAGGGGTGGAGTCGAGTTCGCTGAACGGCGCCACGTCCTCCTCGTCCGGGGGCACGGGCAGCCAGCGCAACAGCACCGGCGTCAACAGTGCCACTGCGGCGGCGAGCGCGACCGCCAGCAGGCAGCTCAACACCGGTGTGGGCACGCGCCGAGCCTATCGAGGAGGAGTGGCGATCACTGGTAGCGGTCGCGCGCCAGCCGGACCAGCTGTGCCTCGTCGACCGCCAGCAGGCGGCGGGCGCAGTCGCTGGGGATGCGTCCCGGCGTGTGCCCCTCGCGTCCGTAGAGCAGCCGGTGCATGACCGCCGGCGGTACGCCGGCGTGGCGCGCGATCAACGGCCACGGCAGGTCGGTGAGGTCGAGGAGTCGTGCGACGAGCGCCCGGAACGGTGCCGCCTGCACCCAGTACTGGTCGGTGTCCACACCGGGGAAAGCAGAATCCGCAGGGCCTTTGTGAGTCGGCCCCGCGGATTCTCAGTGTCTTTTCAGCTCCTCCGGGAGGGTCAGCGCTGCGCGCGGACGAAGCCGGCCGCCTGGGCGGCCTCCTCGCTGTTGAACCAGACCTCGGCGATGGTGCGCTCGTAGGCGGCACTGCCGGGGACGTGGTACTTCATCGAGCGGTCGTTGCCCTTGATGGTGAACCCCTCCGGCGGTTCCTCACCCACGTAGGAGCCGTCGCCGTAGGGGTTACCGGCTAAAGGGGACTCCTCGTCCCCCTCGACCTCGTCGGCCAACTTCTCCAGCTTGTCCTCGATGTCGTCCTTGGCGTCCGCGACCGCTTCGGACGCGTCCTCGACGGCCGCTCCGGCCTTCGCCGCGGTGTCCTCGGCAACGTCGGCGACAGCGTCCTTGACCTCGGCGGCCTTCTCGGCGGCGGTGTCCGCGACCTTCGCAGCCTTCGCCTTCACGTCGTCCACGACGTCGGCCACAGGATCGGCCACGTAGGC
>JAXGTK010000103.1:0-9823 GCA_040774965.1 Propionicimonas sp.
GACCAGGCCGCGGGCGATCACCGAGCCGGACTCGCTGACCAGCCGCACCGGATCGCCGGCCTGGAACGTGCCGCGCACCCCGACGATGCCGGCCGGCAGCAGGGACGCCTTGCGTTCGGTGAGGGCCCGCACGGCCCCGGCGTCCAGCACCAGCTCGCCCTGCGACACCGACGCGTAGGCGAGCCACATCAGCTTGCGTGAGCGGCGCTTGCCGGTGGCCTGGAAGAGCGTGCCCACCGGGGCGCCCTCCAGCGCCGCCTCCACGCTGGCCGCCGCGGCGAGCACGACCGGGATCCCGGACGCGGTGGCGATCCGTGCAGCCTGCAGCTTGGTGGCCATGCCTCCGGTGCCGACCTCGGCGCCGGCGCCGTTGGTGTCCACCTCGAGGTCCTCGATGTCGGGCACGAGCGGAATCGGCCGGGCGCCGGCGTGCGAGGGGTGCTCGGTGTAGAGGGAGTCGACGTCGCTGAGCAGCACCAGCGCATCCGCCCCGACGAGGTGGGCGACCAGGGCGGCCAGCCGGTCGTTGTCGCCGAAGCGGATCTCGTGCGTGGCCACGGTGTCGTTCTCGTTCACGACCGGCACCACGCCGAGTTCGAGCAGCCTGGTGAACGTGCGCAGCGCGTTGCGGTAGTGGTCCTGACGGGCGACGTCCTCGACGGTCAGCAGCACCTGGCCGACCGTCAGGTCGTGGCGGGCGAACAGCGAGCCGTACCGTCCCACGAGCAGGCTCTGACCCACGGACGCGGCCGCCTGCTTGCTGGCGAGGTCACGGGGACGGTGCCGCATCCGCAGCGGGCCCATCCCGGACGCCATCGCGCCGGAGGAGACCAGCACCACGTCCTGGCCACGCCCGCGGGCGGCGGCGAGGGCGTCGACGAGCAGCTCCATGCGGGTGATGTCGAGCATGCCGGTGGCGTCGGTCAGGGACGACGACCCGACCTTGACGACCAGCCTGCGGGCACCGGCGATCTCCGTCCGGGCCTGCGTGGCCACGGACGCCGGCTGCTCACTCATCGTCGTCGCCCTCCAGGCCCTCGACGGCCTGCCTCGTGTACTGCTCGGCCTCCCGCTCGGCGGCCTTGGCGGCATGGTACTCGGCGTCCATCTCGCGGCGCCGCCGCACGGCCGGACGCTCGGTGACCAGGCGCTGGTCCTCGCCGCGCCGGGCGAGGATCTCGGCCCCGATCTCGATCTGCGGGGCGAAGTCGAACACCACCGGGTCGGACGCGCCGATCGCGACCGCGTCGCCGGCGACGGCCCCGAGGGCCAGGAGTTCCTCCTCGATGCCCAGCCGGGCGAACCGGTCGGCGAGGTAGCCGACGGCCTCGGCGTTGTTGAAGTCGGTCTGCTTCACCCAGCGCTCCGGCTTGTCGCCGCGCACGCGCCAGACGAAGCCTCCCTCGCCGTCTCCCTGCCGGGAGATGGTGAACTCGGGCCCGCCGGCGACCGGTTCGGGGCGGATCACGATCCGCTTCGGAGGCACGGCGGCATCCTCGGCCCGCCGGGCCGCGACCAGCTCGGCCATGGCGAACGTGAGCGCCTGCAGACCGGTGCCGGTCTTCGTGGAGACGGCGAACACGGGCAGGCCGCGGGCCTTGACGTCGTCGGTGACCAGGGCGGCGAGCTCGGCGGCGTCCGGCACGTCCACCTTGTTCAGCACGACCATCCGCGGCCGGTCCTCGAGCCCGCCGTGGGCCTCGAGCTCGGCCTCGATGACGTCGAGGTCGGTGAGCGGGTCGCGGCCGGGCTCGTAGGTGGCGCAGTCGACGACGTGGACGATGGCGCGGCAGCGCTCGATGTGGCGCAGGAAGTCGTGGCCGAGGCCGCGTCCCTCGCTGGCGCCCTCGATCAGGCCGGGCACGTCGGCCACCGTGAACGTGGTCGCCCCGGCCACGACGACACCGAGATTCGGCACGAGCGTGGTGAACGGGTAGTCGGCGATCCGGGGACGGGCGCGCGAGATGGCGGCGATCAGCGAGGACTTGCCGGCGCTGGGGAAGCCCACCAGGCCGATGTCGGCGACGACCTTGAGTTCGAGCGTGATCTGGCGGGACTCGCCGTCCTCGCCGAGCAGCGCGAAGCCGGGCGCCTTGCGGGACGCGGACGCAAGCGCGGCGTTGCCGAGGCCGCCGCGACCGCCGTGCGCGATCACGACCTCGGCGTCCGGACCGACGAGGTCGGCGAGCACCGCACCCGACTCGGCGTCGTGCACCACCGTGCCGTCGGGAACGGCCAGGACGACGTCCTCGCCGTTGGCGCCGTTGTTGAAGTCGCCGCGTCCGGGCTGGCCGTTGGTCGCCCGGCGCACCGACTGCCGGTGGAACTCGACGAGCGTGGTCAGGCCCGGGTCGACCCGAAGGACGACCGAGCCACCGTTGCCTCCGTTGCCGCCGTCCGGGCCGCCGAGGGGCTTGAACTTCTCCCGCCGGATGGACGCGCAGCCGTGCCCGCCGTTGCCGGCAGCCACCGTGAGCACGGCACGGTCGATGAAGGAGGGAATCGCCACGACGAACTTTCCAGGATCGGGTCCGGCCGCCACGTATGCCGGGCGGCCCTGAACGGTCAGTCTATCGGCCGTCGGTGGGCGGGTCCTCCGGCGGTGCCCACATCGAGTGGTCGGGCGGTTCGGGCGCGTCCGGCGGCGGTTCGGGGACGGTGCCGGAGGACTCGGACGGCCTCGAGAACCCGGCGTGGTCGACGGCGTCCGGCGCAGCCTCGGGCACAGGCCGGGTGCCCGGGTCCGGCACTGCCGCAGGCTGTTCGCCGCCGCCACCCGACCATGCGCCCGATCCCAGACGCAGCAGAGGCGGCCCCGCGGGGCCGCCTCTGCTGATGTTCGTGGGTTCGCCTACTCGGCGTCCTCGACCGCGATGTTCACCACGCGACGCCCGCGCCGGGTGCCGAACTCGACCTTGCCCGCGCGCAGCGCGAACAGGGTGTCGTCGCTGCCGCGGCCCACCCCGTCACCGGGGTGGAAGTGGGTGCCGCGCTGGCGGACGATGATCTCGCCGGCGTTCACCTCCTGGCCGCCGAAGCGCTTCACGCCGAGGCGCTGGGAGTTGGAGTCGCGACCGTTGCGCGAGGACGAAGCGCCCTTCTTGTGTGCCATGTGCCTATCCTCAGCTCTCGATCCCGGTGACCTTGACCTGGGTGTACCGCTGGCGGTGGCCCTGGCGCTTCTTGTAGCCGGTCTTGTTCTTGAACTTGATGATCCGAATCTTCGGACCCTTGGTCTCGGCGATCACCTCGGCGGTGACGCTCGCCTTGCCGAGCTTCTTGGCATCCGTGGTGATCTTGTCGCCGTCGACGAGCAGCAGCGGGGTCAGCGAAACGCTGTCGCCGGCCTTCGCCTCGACCTTGTCGATCTCCACGATGTCGCCCACAGCCACCTTGTGCTGGCGGCCACCACTGCGCACGATCGCGTACACGCCCGACCTACTTCCCTAAGCTTCCGTCTGACCAGCGACCCACCCCGTGCGGGTTGGTTCTCGCTGTGGGTAATGCTCGCGCGCAGCGAAAACGGCGCAGCGAACACCGAGGGACAAGACTACGGCCCCGCGGCGGGGAGGGTCAAACCGGGGCGGCGGTCAGCGGGCGACACCGCCGGGACGCTCGAAACCCCTGCGCCAGCCGCGGGCAGCGGCCACCAGGACGCCGGCAGCAACCGCCAGGCCCGCACCGAGCGCCACCAGCACGCCGGACCACCGGACGGGGCCCTGGTCGGGCAAGGTGCCCAGCAGCGCGCCGACCGGCGGCACCCCGGGAACAGCCTGCGCGAGGCTGAGGCAACCCAGCAGGGCCGCCGCCCAACCCGGCCGTCCCCCCAGGAATTGGGCGACGAGCAGGCCGATCCCGGCCGCGGCGGCCGCCGTGACCAGGATCGCAGCCGCGCCGGCCGCCACCTGTTGGCCGGTGAACACCGGCCGGCCCAGGAGCAGACCGCCCACGGCGTAGCCGAACAGCATCGTCAGCGGGAAGACCACCGCCACCACCCCCGCCAGTAGCCACTGCGCGACCAACAGTCGTCGGGCCGACCCGAGCGTGCTGATCGCGATCTGGCGCTTCTCGGCGTCCTCGACCGCCCCGGCCGCGAAGCCCAGCCACGCAGCCAGCGCGAACAGGGCCAGCAGCACGAACTTGACCGTGGCCATGGTCACCGGCGGGGACACCCAGAGCCAGGCGATCAGGCCGACGAGCATGATCGCCGGCGGCATCCAGCGCTGGGTGGCCAGCAGCAGTACGGCGACGTAGCGCACCGCAGCGAACCGGACGCGCGCCCTCACGCCTCGCCCCTCTCGGTGGAGGCGGCGACCCGGCGAACCTCGCAGTCGGCCGCCAGCGCGGCTTTCAGGAAGGTCTGGAGTTCGCTGTCGGCCACCTCGTACTCCAGCCCGCCCCGCTGCCTCCGGCCCGGTGTCCGGCCGGGCAGCGGCCGCCCGAGCAACACGACGTGCGCGCCCGTCCCGGCGTCCGGGTCAGGGCCGCTCGCCACCAGTTCCAGGACGGCACCCAGTTCGTCGAAGCTGGCGTGGTGACTGGCGACAAGGAACGCCTGGCCACCGGCCAGCCGCTCCCGGACGACCCGGACCACCGCGGCGCACGCCTCTTCGTCGAGTCCGGACAGCGGCTCATCCATGATCACCAGGCCGACCGGACGCATCAGGGCCTGGGCCAACACCACCTTGCGGAGGTTGCCGCGCGAGAGCAGGGCCAGCGGGACGTCCACGCCCGGTTGCAGCCCGAGCGCGTCGACGAGTTCGATCGCACAGGCCAGCGACACCGCCGGAGACTCCCCCATCGCCGCAAGGCGGCGCAGGTAGCTCCGGGCGGTGAGCCGCGCCACCGGCACCAGCCGGTCGGGTGCGAAACCGAACCGGTCGAACCGGCGCACGACCCGTCCCGACGTCGGACGCAGGAACCCGGCGGCGAGCCGGACCAGCGTCGACTTCCCGGCCCCGTTGCCGCCGCGGACGGTGAGCAGTTCTCCGGACGCCAGGGAGAACGAGGTGGCCACCAGCACCGGCGCGGAGCGCCGCCCGAAGCGCTTCTCCACCCCGGTGAAGTCCAGGACAGCCTCGTCCACGCCGTCAGCCTAGCGGCCGGTGACCGGTCACCCTCTCCCCGGAGCGATGTCCGATTTCCGCTAGGCGGAGGGCTGTCGGCCTGTCAGGCTGGTCGCCATGGACTTCGAGCAGCGCTACCGGGCGGTCGTCGCCCGTGACGCCCGTTTCGACGGAGCGTTCGTGCTCGCCGTCCGTACCACGGGCATCTACTGCCGTCCGTCCTGCCCGGCGCGCACCCCGAAACCGGGCAACGTGGAGTTCTTCCCCACCGCAGCCGCGGCGCACGAGTCCGGCTACCGGGCGTGCAAGCGGTGCCTGCCGGACGCCGTCCCCGGTTCCCCGGAGTGGAACCTGCGCTCCGACGTCGCGGCCCGCGCCATGCGCCTGATTGCGGACGGGATGGTCGAGCGCGAGGGCGTGGCGGGTCTGGCGGCCCGCCTCGGCTACACCACCCGGCACCTGAACCGCCTGCTGATCGCCGAACTCGGCGCCGGCCCGCTCGCCCTCGCCCGCGCCCACCGCGCGCAGACCGCCCGCGAACTGCTGGTGGCCACCGACCTCCCGGTCAGCGACATCGCGTTCGCGGCCGGCTTCGGCAGCATCCGCCAGTTCAACGACACGATCGCCGAGGTCTACGACCGCACCCCGTCCCGGCTCCGCGCCACCCGACGAGCCCCCTCGCCGTCCGGGGTGCCGGGGTCCCGGCCGCCCGTGGCCGGTCCCGCTACCGGCCCGTCGACGGTCGGGGTCGGGTTGCGGCTGGCGCTGCCCGTGCGGCAGCCGTTCGACGCGACCGGGGTGTTCGCCTGGCTGGCCGCCCGCGCGGTGCCGGGCGTCGAGGCGGGCGGCCCCGACCGGTACGCCCGCA
The DNA here is from genome assembly GCA_040774965.1 of Propionicimonas sp. Classification (GTDB taxonomy): domain Bacteria; phylum Actinomycetota; class Actinomycetes; order Propionibacteriales; family Propionibacteriaceae; genus Propionicimonas. The sequence goes on from JAXGTK010000103.1 coordinate 5,935, forward strand.
CGCTGCTGCTGCCGGGAGGCCCGGCCACCTTCGCCGTCGAGTGGGACGGGGAACGGCTGCGGCTGGCCGCCACCGTGACCTCGCTCGCCGACCTCACCCCGCTCGTGGCCCGCGTCCGCCGGCTGTTCGACGCCGACGCCGATCCGGTCGGCATCGACGCGGCCCTGGCCGCCGCCGATCCCGCGCTGGCCCGGTCCGTCCGCGCCACCCCCGGCATCCGGCTGCCCGGAGCGGTCGACGCCCACGAGCTGCTCCTGCGCGCGCTGGTCGGCCAGCAGATCTCGGTCGCCGCGGCGCGGACCCAGCTGACCCGGCTCGCCCGGGCCTGCGGCACAGTGCTCGACCACCCGCAGGACGGCCTCGACCGGCTGTTCCCCACTCCGGCGCAGGTCGCCGAGCACGGCCACGAGGTGCTCGTCGGACCCGCCGTGCGAATCCGGAACATCCTCGCCATCGCCGCCCGGCTCGCGAGCGGCGAACTGGACCTCTCCACCGCCGACGACCCGCAGGCCCAGCACGACCGGCTGGTCGCCGCGCCGGGCATCGGCGCGTGGACCGCCGACTACGTCGCCATGCGGGTGCTCGGGCACCCCGACGTCCTGCCCACCGGGGACGTCGCCCTGCGCAAGGGCGCAGCCGTGCTCGGCCTGCCGGACGCGCCTCGTGACCTCGCCGCCTGGGGGACGCACCTGTCGCCCTGGCGCTCCTACGCCAGCCTGCACCTGTGGCACGCGGCCTGACCACCGCCCCTGAACGGAGAACCATGAAGCTGACCACGATCGACACTCCTGACGGCCCCTTCACCCTGCTCGCGGACGCCGGCGTCGTGCTGGCGTCCGGCTGGACGGGCGACACGGACGCGATCCTCGCCCGCCTGCGTCCGTCGGAGCGTCCGGGCGAGGTGGAGACCGCCGCCCCCGACGATCCCGCCGTGGCAGGGCCGGTGCAGGCCGCGCGCGCCTACTACGCCGGTGACCTGACCGCGATCGACGCCGTGCCCGTTCGCCAGTACGGCGGCGAATGGCGCCGTGGCGGCTGGCAGCGGCTGCGCGAGATCCCGGCAGGCCGGCCCCTGTCCTACGCGGGCTTCGCCGCCGCCCTCGGCAACCCGAACGCGGTGCGCGCCGCGGCGAGCATCTGCGCGAGCAACGCTCCGGCGCTGTTCGTGCCCTGTCACCGCGTGCTCCGCGGTGACGGCAGCCTCGGCGGCTTCGCCTGGGGCGTGGACGTGAAGCGCTCGCTGCTCGACCGTGAGGCGGCCGCCCCGGCTGCCCTCTGAGCCCCGCCCCGAGACCTCCCGCCCCCCTGAGCAGCCCGCGACGCACCCTCCTCCGCCACGCTCCGCTCCGCCACCCCAGCGCTCCCTGAGGAGTTCAGGACTGAGCCCGCGAAGTCCTGAACGTCACGAAGGGCCCCGAACCACCACCACCGGCCCTTCGTGACGCCCGCTCGTCCCTCGCGGACTCCTCAGGGACCGAGAACCGGGAAGCGTCCGCGGGCCCCAGGGACCGACGTGGTGAGGCTGCTACTCGGCGGACGGCACCGGGTCGAGGGTGTCGGCGATGAAGGTGAGCACCGAACCCACCAGCAACTGCTCCCGCTCGGCGACCTTCGGCGCCGGCAGGCTCTTCGTGGGCCCCAGCGAGTGGGTCGCCCCGGGAACGGGCACGATCCGCTCGCCGGAGTAGCCGGCGTCGGCGAGCGCGCGGGCGATGTCCGCGGGACCGCCGAAGGGGTCGTTCGCCCCCTGCAGCACCAGCACCGGCGCGCCGACGGCGGCCAATTCCGCCACCCGGCTCTTCTGCGGCTTGCCCGGCGGGTGCAGCGGGAACGACAGGGCGACCAGTCCGGTCGTGCCGGCGTCGACGCAGCGGCACGCGACCCGGGCGCCCGCGCTGCGTCCGCCGGTGAACAGGGGCACCCCCGTCCACAGACTGCGGACGCGGTCGAGCGCCGGCAGCCAGCCGCGGTCCAGACTCGCCGGATTCCCGGCCACCTTGCGTCCGGCGACCAGCCACGGCTGCCGGTACCGCGCCACGCTCACCCCGGATGCCGGCAGTTCGCGGGCCAGCAGCGCCAGGTCCCACGCGTCCGCGCCACCGCCGGCGCCGTGACCGAGCAGCAGCGCCGCCATCGGCACCTCAGCGGCATCCAGCAGCAGTTCGCCGGGCCCGTCCGGCGTCTCGACGCGCACGCTCTCGCTCATGGGTCCAGTCTCGCCGATCACGGTGGCGGACGTGGCATGCTGAGGCAGACACCGCAGCCAGGAGCGCAGATGGACTTCTTCAACCTGTACGCCCACGGGTTCGCCCGGGTGGCCGCGTGCACGCTGCCGATCGCGATGGTCCAGCCGCGCGCGAACGCCGAAGCCGTGCTCGCGCAGGCCCGTGAGGTCGCGGACGCCGGCGCGTGCCTGGCCGTGTTCCCCGAACTCACCCTGACCGGCTACTCGATCGAGGACCTGTTGCTGCAGGACACCGTGCTCGACGCCACGCAGGACGCGCTGGCCTGGCTGGTGCCGCAGACCGAGCACCTCGGCTGCATCGTCGTGGTCGGCGCCCCGCTGGTGAGCCTGAACCGGATCTACAACTGCGCGGTCGTGATCCACCGCGGCCAGGTCCTGGGCGTGGTGCCCAAGTCGTACCTGCCGACCTACCGCGAGTTCTACGAGCGCCGCCAGATCGCCCCGGGCGACGATGTCACCGGCGAGATCCGGGTCGCTGGAGAGGACGTACCGTTCGGCTCCGACCTGCTGTTCGCCGCCGACGACGTGCCCGGGTTCGTGCTGAACGTCGAGGTCTGCGAGGACATGTGGGTACCGGTGCCGCCGTCGGCGGAGGCCGCGCTGGCCGGGGCGACGGTGATCGCGAACCTGTCCGGCTCCCCGATCACCGTGGCGAAGGCGGACGAGCGCAAGCAGCTCTGCGCGTCCGGGTCGTCGCGGCTGATCTCCGGCTACGTGTACGCCGCGGCCGGTGAGGGCGAGTCGTCCACCGACCTTTCCTGGGACGGCCAGACGCTGGTCTACGACCAGGGCGTGCTGCTCGCCGAGTCGGAGCGCTTCCCGAAGGGCCCGAACGCGTCCATCGCCGACCTCGACCTCGGCACGCTCGTGCAGGACCGGCTCCGCCAGGGCACGTTCGACGACAACCGCCGCGTCCACGCCGAGCGGGTGAACGAGTACCGGACGGTGACTTTCGACCTCGCTCCCCCGTCCGGGGACCTCGGCCTGCGGCGTCCGGTGGCCCGGTTCCCGTTCGTGCCCACCGATCCGGCGCGGCTCGCCCAGGACTGCTACGAGGCCTACAGCATCCAGGTCAGCGGTCTGGAACAGCGCCTGAAGTCGATCGGGGCGCCGAAGGTCGTGATCGGGATCTCCGGCGGGCTCGACTCCACGCACGCGCTGATCGTCGCGGCACGCGCGATGGACCGGCTCGGCCGGCCGCGCACCGACATCCTCGCGTTCACGATGCCCGGCTTCGCCACGTCCGCCCGGACGAAGGGCAACGCGACCGCGCTCGCACAGGCGCTCGGAGTGAGCTTCGCCGAACTGGACATCACCGACACCGCCCGACTGATGCTGGACCGCATGGACCACCCCTTCGCCGACGGCGAGCCGGTCTTCGACGTCACCTTCGAGAACGTGCAGGCCGGCCTGCGCACCGATTACCTGTTCCGGCTGGCCAACCAGCGTGGCGGGATCGTGCTCGGCACGGGCGACCTGTCCGAGCTGGCGCTCGGCTGGTGCACCTACGGCGTCGGCGACCAGATGTCGCACTACAACGTGAACGGCGGGGTGCCGAAGACTCTGATCCAGCACCTGATCCGCTGGGTGATCAGCTCCGGGCAGTTCGACGAAGCCGTCGGGGTCACGCTGCAGGCCGTGCTC
>JAXGTK010000104.1:0-9757 GCA_040774965.1 Propionicimonas sp.
CGACAAGATCGGTGAGGTGATCGGGCCCAAGGGCAAGATGATCAACCAGATCCAGGACGACACCGGCGCGAACATCTCGATCGAGGACGACGGCACCATCTACATCGGTGCCGACAACGGCGAGGCCGCCGAGGCCGCGCGCACCCTGATCAACGCCATCGCCAACCCGACGATGCCGGAGAAGGGCGAGCGCTACCTGGGCACCGTGGTGAAGATCATGCCGTTCGGCGCGTTCATCTCGCTGCTGCCCGGCAAGGACGGCCTGCTGCACATCTCCAAGCTGCGTCCGCTCGCCGGCGGCGCCCGCGTGGAGAACGTGGAGGACGTCGTCAGCGTCGGCCAGAAGCTGCAGGTGGAGATCTCCGACGTCGACGAGAAGGGCAAGCTCTCGCTGATCCCCGTCGTCGAGGAGGCCGCCGCGGCCAAGGAGGAGGCTCCCGCCGAGGCCTGATCGCCCGCAACGTGAACCGGCGTCCCGCTCCCGCGGGGCGCCGGTTTCGTCACCCCGCCTCGCCCGGCGCTACGTCGGGGCCGCGACGCTACGCGTCGCCGCGTAGCGCCCTCGACCGGAACGTAGCGCCGCGGGGGCGGGCGGCGGCCTTTAGGATGGGCGGACGACGGAAGGGGCAGCATGCGCGTGGCGGTGTTCGGGGCCAGGGGCCGGATGGGCGCGGAGGTGTGCCGGGCCGTCGAGGCGGCAGACGACCTCGAACTGGTCGCGGCGGTGGACGCCGGCGACGACCGGAGCGCTGTCGAGGCGGCCGAGGTGGTCGTCGACTTCACCGTTCCGGACGTCGTGATGGACAACATCGCCTGGTGCACCGAACGCGGGCTCCACGTCGTGGTGGGCACCACAGGGTTCACCGACGAACGGCTCGCCCGCGTCCGCGAACTGGCGGACGCCCGGCCCGGCGTCGGCGTGCTGGTCGCTCCCAACTTCTCCATCGGCGCGGTGCTGATGATGCACTTCGCCGGCCAGGCCGCCCGGTTCTTCGAGTCGGCCGAGATCATCGAACTGCACCACCCGAACAAGGTGGACGCGCCGTCCGGTACCGCGCAGGCGACCGCAGCACGCATCGCCGCGGCCCGGGCGGAGGCAGGGCTGGGCCCCGTCCCGGACGCCACCACTACCGGCCTGCCCGGCGCCCGCGGCGCCGACGTCGGCGGCATCCACGTGCACGGCGTCCGGCTGCGCGGCCTGATCGCCCACCAGGAGGTGCTCTTCGGCGCGGAGGGCGAGACCCTGACGATTCGTCACGACTCCCTCGACCGGGCGGGATTCATGCCCGGCGTCCTCGCCGCGGTCCGGGCCGTGCCCGGCCTGCCCGGCCTCACCGTGGGCATCGACACGCTGCTCGGACTCTGACGTGCGCCGCCTGGTCACCTTCCTGATCGTCCTGGTCGTGCTCGGCCTGGGCGGCTGGGTGGCCGACAACTGGGTGCGGGGAAAGGCCGAGGACCGGGCCGCCGCCGCCATCCAGGCCCGGCTGGGGCTCGACCAGGAACCGACGGTGAGCATCGGCGGCTTCCCGTTCACCATGGCCCTGGTCACCCGGACGGTGCCGAGCGCCCGGATCACCGCGGGCAACGTGCCCCTGGCGGTCTCCGGCCACGAGGTGCACGTCACCGGGGTGTTCGTCGACTCCGACGAGATCCGGCTCGGAAACGACCAGGTGAACCTGTCCCGGGTGACCGGTGCGGGGGTGCTCTCCTACGGCGACCTCGCCACTCTGTCCGGCGTCCCGACGGGCTACGGCGGGGACGGCCGGGTCAAACTGAACTACACCGCGCGGGTCGGGGACCAGGAGTTCTCGGTCTGGGTGAGCGCCGTGCCGACGATCTCCGAGGACTCCACCTCGATCGAGTTCAGTGGGGCGAAGCTCGACGCGGAGAGTTCGGCGACGCTCAGCCAGAAGCAGTTGGACCGCCTCGCGAAGCCGATCCCGGTGCAGTTGCCAGACGGCGTCCGGCTGACGGCCCTGACCCCGTCCGAGGGCGGCGTGGCCGTCGCGGCCGTCGCCACGGACCTGAGTCTCCCGCTGTCCTGAACGGCGAGCCGGTCAGGCGACCGCGGTGTGCAGCCGGACCAGTTTCAGCCGGGGTCCCGCCTCGGTCAGCGCGACCTCGGTGTGGGCACCGTCCGCCTCCCAGCCGGCCTCGGTGAGGAAGCGACGTAGTACGTCGTCATTCGCCCGCACCCACCAGGTGGCCCGGCCGAAGCCGTCCGCCCGCAGGGTGTCGACGCAGGCGTTGAGCAGCCGGGACCCGTGGCCGTTGCGCTGCGCGACAGGGTCCACCACGAACTCGGCGACCAGGGCGTCCTCGCCCGCCTCGGCGTCCGGGTCGTCGGACGGGCCGAGCGCGGCGAAGCCGACAACCCGCTCGTCGCCGAGCGCGACCAGCACCCGGAACTGGGCGAGCGGCGGACGCCGGATCGCTGCCTCCCAGCTCCCGGTCATCTCGGCGAGGTCCATGGAGGCGAGCACCTCGGCGGCCAGGTCGGAGGGCAGGGTCTGCTGCCACGCCCGGCGCTGCAGCGTGGCGATGGCCCCCGCCTCCGAGGGCAGGGCGAGGCGTACGGAATCGGCCAGCACGGTGGTCACTGTACCTATCCGGCGAGCCGGGGCTCCAAGGGCATCCGCGAGTCCGGCTAAGGTTGGGCGTTGTGCGAGAAAGCTTGAAGACCCCGCCCCCACTGGCCCGTGACACGTTGAGGGTGACCCCGCTCGGCGGGCACGGCGACATCGGCCGGAACATGAGTTCCTACGAGATCAACGGCGAGTTGATGTTCATCGACTGCGGCGTGCTGTTCCCCTCCGAGGACCACCCCGGCGTCGACCTGATCCTTCCCGGCCTGAACCTGGTCGAGGACCGGCTGGATGAGGTGAAGGCGCTCGTGCTCACCCACGGGCACGAGGACCACATCGGCGCCGTGCCGTACCTGTTGCGACGTCGCAGCGACATTCCGGTGCTCGGCTCGCGGCTCACCCTGGCGCTGGTCCGGGAGAAGCTGCGCGAGCACCGCATCCGCGGCGTTGACCTCCGCGAGGTGGCCGAGGGCGATCGGCTCACGATCGGCCAGTTCGATCTGGAGTTCCTGGCCGTCAACCACTCGATTCCCGACGCTCTCGCCGTCGTGCTGCGCACGAGGGCCGGCACCGTCCTGCACACCGGCGACTTCAAGATGGACCAGCTCCCGCTGGACGGCCGGCTCACCGACCTGCGGGGCTTCGCGCGGATCGGCGAGGAGGGGCTGGACCTGTTCATGCCCGACTCCACCAACGCCGACGTGCCGGGCTTCACCACCCATGAGCGCGACATCGAACCGGCCCTGGAGCGGGTCTTCGCCAACGCGAAGCAGAAGCTGATCGTGGCCTGCTTCGCGTCCCACGTGCACCGGGTGCAGCAGGTGATGGACGCGGCCGTCCGGCACGGACGCAAGGTCGCCTACGTGGGCCGCTCGATGCTGCGGAACATGACCGTGGCCAGGGAACTCGGCTACCTGCACGTGCCCGCGGACACCCTGATCGACATGAAGCAGCTCGAGAACTTCCGCGACGACGAGGTGGTGATCATCTCCACCGGCTCGCAGGGCGAGCCGCTCAGCGCACTGTCGCGGATCTCGAACCACGAGCATCCCGTGGTCACCGCCGGACCCGGGGACGTGGTGCTGCTGGCGTCCTCGCTGATCCCGGGCAACGAGAACTCGGTGTACCGGGTGATCAACGGGCTGTCCCGCAACGGCGTCACCGTGGTGCACAAGGGCAACGCGCTCGTCCACGTCTCCGGCCACGCCAGCGCGGGTGAACTGCTCTACTGCTACAACCTGCTCAAGCCGCGCAACGTGCTGCCCGTGCACGGCGAGGTGCGGCACCTGATCGCGAACACCCGGCTCGCCGTCGCCACCGGGGTGCCGGAGGAGCAGGCGCTGGCTGTCGAGGACGGCGCGGTGATCGACCTCGCCAGGGGGGTGGCGAAGGTGGTCGGCCAGCTCGACTGCGGCTACATCTTCGTGGACGGCCTCACCGAGGGCGAGGTGGGGGACGCCGAGCTCACCGATCGCAAGATCCTGGGCGAGGAGGGCTTCATCTCGGTGGTCGCGGTGGTGAACTTCCACGCGAACACCCTGGTCAGCGGTCCCGACATCCACGCGCGCGGGTTCGCCGATGACGATTCCGTCTTCGACGAGATCCGCGTCGAGCTCACCGACGTGATCCGGCAGGCCCTCGTCGAGGGCGTGGAGGACACGTTCCAGCTGCAGCAGCTCGTGCGGCGCACGATCGGGCGCTGGGTGAGCAGCAACTTCCGCCGGCGTCCGATGATCCTGCCGATCGTCATCGCCGGCTGACGCCGATTGGCACCCGATCGCCCGCGTCGGGTATCGTAGGGAGGTCCCCGTCGAGGGGGCCACAACGTAGGCGCGCCCGTTCGCGCGATTTCGCTAGACAAACAAGGAGTACTCCGGTGGCTGCCGTCTGTGACATCTGCGCCAAGGGTCCCGGCTTCGGACACAACGTGCCCTGGTCGAAGAAGAAGACCAACCGGCGCTGGAACCCGAACATCCAGCGGGTGCGCGCGGTCGTCAACGGCACCCCGAAGCGCCTGAACGTGTGCACGTCCTGCATCAAGGCCGGTCGCGTCACCCGCTGAACCAACCCCGTGGAGACCCGCCGGGTGCGGGTCTCTTCGCATGTCCGGACACGGACGCCGCGCGGCGCGCGGCCCAGGGCGCGTTCCCGGTGTGCGAGCATGGCAGGGTGACCATCCCGGACCAGGACTTCCTCGGCTGGTCGACGGATGCCGCTCCGCTTCCGGCCTGGGACGCGCCGGTGGAGTGGACGCAGCAGTCCGCGTCCGAGCCGCCCGACCCTCCGGATCCCGCTCCCGTGCCCGGGGTGCCCGTTCCGACCCGGCCCCGCCCTCCGGCGGCTGTGCGGAACGCGGCCGTCCCGCCCCGTCCCCGCCCGTCCCGCGCACCCGCGGTGCAGGCACCCACGTCGGTGAGCCGAGACCCGGCCGGTACTCCTGCCAGGGCGCCTGATCGGGCCCCCGCGGCCCGGCCGGTGGCGTCCCGGGCCTCGCGCGGGCCCTCGTCGTTCACCGGTGGCCTGGCGCGGGCCGCCCTGGGTTCCGTCGTGCTGGCCGGGTTCATGATCGTCCGGGTGATCAACAGCGGCGGCTTCCGCAACGGGTTGCTCGCCCTCGTGCTGGGCATCGTCGCGGTCGCGCTGGTCGTGGCGACGGTCCTCAGGGCGAGGAACGTCCCGTAGGGCACCTGTCGGCGACGGACGTTAGGCTCCCGCCGTGACCGCAACGCTGACCGCCGCCCAGGCCCGCCGCACCATGCTCGCCGCGCAGGGCTTTGGGCGGAGGTCGGACGTCGTGGCCACCATGCGCCAGGTGCAGCAGGTGCTGAACCGGGTCGGCCAGTTCCAGATCGACTCGGTGAACGTCTGCGTCCGGGCGCACTACGTGCCGTTGTACGCGCGCCTCGGGCCGTACGACCGTTCCCTGCTCGACCGCGCCGGCAACGTGGCGCCGCGGAGGGTCTACGAGTTCTGGGGGCATGCCGCCTGCCTGCTCGACGTGAACCTGCAGCCCGCGCTGCGCTGGCGTGCGGAGGGCAACCGCGAACGGCCCTGGCACCACATGCAGCAGGTACTCACCGAACACCCCGGCCTGCTCGACAAGGTGCTGGCCCAGATCGCCGAACGGGGGCCGCTGACCGCGCGACAGGTCGAGCACGACGAACAGCGCACGCCGGGCAGCTGGTGGAACTGGTCGTCGGTGAAGTCCGCGTGCGAGTGGCTGTTCTCCATCGGCGAGCTCACCAGCGCCGGAAGGAATCCGGCGTTCGAGCGGCGCTACGACCTGCCCGGGCGGGTGCTGCCGAAGGAGGTGTTCGCTGCGCCCACCCCGGGTGAGGACGAGGCGCGGCTCACGCTGGCGCGGCGCGCCGCCGCTGCGCTGGGCGTGTTCACCGTCCCGTGGCTCGCCGAGTACTTCTACACCGACCGCGTCCGCACGGCCGCGGCGCTCGAGGTACTCGTCGCCTCGGGTGAGGTGGAGCCGGTCACCGTGAGGGGGTGGAAGTCTCCGGCCTACCTGTGGACGGCGGCGGCGCGTCCGCGGAAGGTCACCGGCGAGGCGCTGGTCGCCCCGTTCGACACCCTCGTCTTCGACCGCGACCGACTGCTGGAGGCGTTCGACACGCACTACCGGATCGGGCTCTACACCCCGAAGGCCGACCGGGTGCACGGCTACTACGTGTACCTGTTCGTGATGGACGACTCCATCGCCGCCCGGGTCGACCTGAAGGCCGACCGCAGGGCCGGCGTCCTGCGGGTGCAGTCGGCCTGGCTGGAGGACGGCGCGGCCGGGGCCCAGACCGCCGCCCGGTTGGCGGCGGAGCTCCACCGGATGGCCGACTGGCTCGGTCTGGAGGACGTGCTGGTCGCCGAGAAGGGCGATCTGGCGGGCACGCTCGCCTTCGTCCTGTGACCGCCGAACGCCTCTGTTTCCGTCGAGTGCCCGTGCTCGAGCGGAGGCGCTCGACCAGAACGGAGGCGTTCGGCGCAGTCGTAGTGAAATCGTGATCTGGGCCGGGGAGGGAAGGCGGTACTGTAACGCCACCTTCACACGGGAGCGGTAACGTCGCCAGATATCCCGCGCCCCCGGGGACGTCCGCATTAGAGAAAGTAGTTTCACGACATGCTCGTCAAGAAGACACTGACCCTGGCGGCAACGGTGGCCGCCTTCGCACTCGCGCTGTCCGGCTGTGGTGGTTCGGCCAGCACAGCGACCTCCGAAGCCAGCACGCCCGCCTCCGAAGCGGCGTCCACCCCGGCCGTCGACTACGGCCTGGTCACGCCCGGCACGCTCACGGTCTGCTCCGACATTCCCTACAAGCCGTTCGAGTACGAGGACGCCTCCAGCGCCAGCGGCTACACCGGCTTCGACATCGAACTCGTCGACGCCATCGCCAAGAACCTCGGCCTCACCCTGAAGGTCGTCGTGACCAACTTCGACGCCCTCCAGTCCGGTACCGCGCTCGAGGCGAACTCCTGCGACATGGCCGCCTCCGCGATGACCATCACCGACGAGCGCAAGCAGCACCTCGACTTCGCCGAGCCGTACTACGACTCGCTGCAGTCGCTGCTGGTGAAGGCCGATTCCGGCATCACCAGCCTCGCGGACACCGCGGGCAAGAAGATCGGCGTCCAGAAGGGCAGCACCGGCAAGACCTACGCCACCGAGAATGCTCCCTCGACGGCGAAGATCGTCGACTTCGCCGACGACGGCAAGATGTGGATCGCACTCCAGGCCGGCCAGGTGGACGCCCTCCTGCAGGACCAGCCGGTGAACCACCAGCACGAGGTGGACGACCCGACCTACAAGATCGTGGAGACCTACAACACCAACGAGCAGTACGGGTTCGCGTTCGCCAAGGACAAGAAGCCGGCCCTGCTCGCGGCGGTCAACGAGCAGCTGACGGCGCTGCGCGCGGACGGCACCTACGACACGATCTACAAGAAGTACTTCGGCTGAGCTGGGCCGGGTGGGCCGGGAGCAGGCGCCGGCCCACCCGGGCAGCACGACTCCCGGGAACCTCGTGAGCGTCATTCCGTACCTGAAACCCACCGTTCGAGCACGGCTCGGCCGGATCGCGTCCTACGCCGTGGGGGCCGTGGTCCTCCTCGTCGTGGTGATCTTCACCGACTGGTCGCACATCCAGAAGGTGTTCCTCAATCCGAGCGTCGCCGTCCAGATGTGGCCGACGATCCTGACGGTCGCCCTGAAGAACACCCTCATCTACACGATCTCGAGCTTCATCCTGGGCTCGCTGCTGGCGGTGCTGCTCGCGATCCTCAAGATCACCGGTGGGCCGCTCGGCTGGTTCGCGTCGGCCTTCATCGAGTTCTTCCGCGGGATTCCCGCGCTGCTCACCATCTTCACGGCCGCCTACGTGATCCCGATCGCGTTCGGGTTCCAGATTCCCGGCGGGGGGCCGGGAGCCGGCATCCTCGCGCTGACGATCGTGACCGGCGCGTACGCCGCCGAGATCGTCCGCGCCGGCATCCAGGCGGTCGCACCCGGCCAGAGCGAGGCGGCCCGCTCGCTGGGCATGAGTTCGGGGCAGACCATGTTCTGGGTGGTGCTGCCGCAGGCCATGCGGATCGTGATCCCGCCGATGACCAACGAGTTCGTGATGCTGCTCAAGGACACGTCCCTGCTCTACGTCGCGGGCTTCGCCGTGAGCGAGAAGGAACTCACCACCTTCGGTCAGGACGCCCTGAGCACCACCGGGAACGCGACCCCACTGGTGATGGTCGCGCTGGCCTACCTGATCGTCACGCTCCCGCTCACCTGGCTGGTGGGCAGGCTCGAGAAGAAGCTGGACCCGAAGCGATGAGCAACCTGTTCCCCGACCTGGAGTCCGAGGCGCCGCCGGTGGTGATCACCGGCCTGCACAAGAGCTTCGGCGAGAACGAGGTGCTCAAGGGCATCGACCTGACCGTCGAGCAGGGCGAAGTGGTCTGCGTGATCGGGCCGTCCGGCTCGGGCAAGTCCACCCTGCTGCGCTGCGTGAACCTCCTGGAGAAGCCGACCAAGGGCTCGATCACCCTGCTCGGGGCCGAGATGACCGATCCCGACGTCGAGCTGAACCAGGTGCGAACCCACGTCGGCATGGTGTTCCAGTCGTTCAACCTGTTCCCGAACATGACCGCGCTGGGCAACTGCGTGATCGCCCAGCGCCAGGTGCTCCACCGGTCGAAGGCCGAGGCGGTCGAGATCGCGAGGAAGAACCTCGAGCTGGTCGGGCTGGCGGACCGGATGAACTACCACCCCGCCAAGCTCTCGGGCGGCCAGCAGCAGCGGGTGGCGATCGCCCGCGCGCTGTCGATGGACCCGAAGGTGATGCTCTTCGACGAGCCCACCGCGGCTCTCGACCCCGAACTGGTCGGCGACGTGCTGGCCGTCATGCGGGACCTCGCCGAGGCCGGCATGACCATGATCGTGGTCACGCACGAGATGCTGTTCGCCCGCGACGTGTCCGACCGCACGATCTTCATGGACGGCGGCGTGATCGTCGAGGAGGGCCCCTCGGGCGACCTGATCACGGCCCCGAGCGAGAAGCGGACGCAGGTCTTCCTCAAGCGGGTGCTCGACCCGACGCACATCGAGGACTCCGAGCTGGGGGAGACCGAGCCGGATTGAGGCAGGGCTTCCCCGACCGCTTAGGATGGGGTGGCTGTCGCGCTGGGACGTGACGGGCTCTGCCGTGCAATCAGGAAGCGAACAGACGTGGGTCTACTGGACAAGATGCTGCACATGGGCGAGGGCCGGCAGCTGAAGAAGCTGCAGGTCGTCTCGGACCAGGTGAACTCGATCGAGCCCGATTTCGAGGCCATGTCGGACGACGAGTTGCGCGCCCAGACCGATGAGTTCAAGAAGCGCTACGAAGAGGGCGAGTCGCTCGACTCGCTGATGCCGGAGGCGTTCGCCACCGTCCGGGAGGCCAGCCGGCGGGTGCTCGGCAAGCGCCACTTCGACGTCCAGCTCCAGGGCGCGGCCGCCCTGCACTGGTGCAACATCGCCGAGATGAAGACCGGTGAGGGCAAGACCCTCGTCGCCGTGCTCGCGTCCTACCTGAACGCGCTCACCGGCAAGGGCGTCCACGTCTTCACCGTGAACGACTACCTGGCCCAGTTCCAGTCCGAGCAGATGGGCCGCATCCACCACTTCCTCGGCCTGA
>JAXGTK010000105.1:0-9660 GCA_040774965.1 Propionicimonas sp.
CACCCGCACCACTCGGCCGACCCTGCCGAGGAACTGGCCTCGCTGGACCTGGCGGCGGGGGAGTGGGAAACGGTCGTCGCCGAGGTGCGCCACCGCGAGGCGACCGGGCCGGACGGCAACCCGGCCAGCCTGGAGGACTCGGTCGTGCTGGTTCGCCGCCTGCCCGGTGAGGGGGACGTGGTCCGCCGGTTGCGTGACCTCGAGCCGATCTTCCACCGGTCGCCGGCCGGTTCCGCGCGGGAGGTGTTCGAGGCGATGCTCGCGTCCGACTTCCGGGAGGTGGGCGCGTCGGGACAGGCCTACGACCGCGAGTTCGTCCTCGCGACGGTCACGGAGCGCTACGCCGGAGGGCACGTGGACGGCGTGCTCGAGGTCTCGTCGTTCGCCGCGCGGAAGCTCGCCGGGGACACCTGGCTCGTCACCTACGACCTCGACCAGGACGGACGCCGCAGTCGCCGCTCGACGATCTGGACGCACACGCCGCAGGGCTGGCAGGCGGTCTACCACCAGGGCACCCTCCGCGACGCCTGAACCGGAATGGGGACGGACCACCTGAACCGGAAAGGAACCGTCCCCGCGAACCGGAATGGGGACGGACCATCCGAACCGGAAAGGAACCGTCCCCGCGAACCGGGGGGACGGTTCCTTTCCGGTTCAGCCGCCACCTGGTCGCGGGACAACCCGTGAACCGTCGAGCGCCGGCGGCCGTCGGCGCGTAGGGTCGGCCGACGTGGATGAGCTGATTGCGCTCTACGACGAGCAGGGCCGGCCCAGCGGTTCGGCGCCGCGGTCCCGGATGCGCGCGGAGAACCTTCGTCACGCGGCGACAGCGGTGGTGGTCAGGAACTCCCGCGGCGAGGTGTACGTGCACCGCCGCACCCCCATCAAGGACGTCTACCCGGGACGCCGCGACTTCGCCGCCGGGGGCGTGATCGCCGCGGGCGAGGAACCGGACGCGGCGGCGGCCCGGGAACTCGCCGAGGAGCTGGGGATCTCCGGGGTGGAGATCGTCCCGGTGCGGCGCGGCTACTACGCCGACGACCGCACGTCGTTCCACGGGTTCTGCTACACCGTCGTGTGGGACGGCGAGATCCGCTGGCAGCCGGAGGAGGTGTCCGGCGGGGAGTGGATGGACCCGGCCGACCTGCTCCAGGCCCTCCGGGAGCAGCCGGACGACTTCATGCCCGACACCATCGGCCTCCTGGGTGACTGGCTGGCCGCCCGGGCTGCGGGCACCGACTCCGCCGGTCCGACGGCCTGAGGCCCAGCGGCTCCTCCGGATCTGGTAGGACGGCATCGTGCGCGCGATCGAGTACTCCGACTACGGGGCCGAACCCCGCCTGGTGGACCGCCCCGAACCCGAATGCCCTCCCGACGGTGCGGTCGTGGCGGTTCGGGCCACCGGGGTCTGCCGTTCCGACTGGCACGCCTGGCGCGGTCACGACCCGGTGCCGCTGCCGATGGTTCCCGGGCACGAGTTCGCGGGCGTGGTGGCCGCGACGGGCCCCCTCGTCACAGGCTTCGCGGTGGGCGACCGGGTCACCGCACCGTTCGTGAACGGCTGCGGACGCTGCGAGTGGTGCCGGGCCGGCCAGGCCCAGGTGTGCCCCGACCAGACGCAGCCCGGCTTCACGCACCCCGGTTCCTTCGCAGAGCAGGTCGTGGTGCGCGCGGCCGACTTCAACCTCGTCCGGCTGCCCGACCGGATCGACTTCGTCACCGCAGCCACCCTGGGCTGCCGGCTCGCCACCTCCTACCACGCGCTCACCGCCCGGAGCAGGCTCGCGGCGGGCGAGTGGCTGCTCGTGGTCGGCTGCGGCGGAGTGGGCACGTCCGCGGTCCTCGTCGGAGCGGCGCTGGGGGCGCGCGTGCTCGCCGTGGACCCCTCGCCCGCGGCCCGGGAGCGGGCGCTCCGGCTCGGAGCGGAGTCGGTGCTGGCCGAGGCCGACCCGGACGCGGTGCGCGACCTCACCGGCGGTGGGGCGCACGTGAGCATCGACGCGGTCGGGACGACCGGCACCGCCGCCGCGGCCATCCACGGCCTGCGCCGCCGGGGCCGCCACGTGCAGGTGGGCCTGATGCTCGACCGGCACGCGGACGCCCCGCTGCCGTGGGGCCCGGTGGTCGCGCACGAGCTCGAGGTGGCGGGCAGCCACGGCATGGCCGCCGCCGACTACCGCGGGTTGCTGGACCTGATCACTTCGGGCCGGCTGGACCCGCGTCCGCTGGTGGGCCGGGTGGTCGACCTCGCCGAGGCCGGCGCCGCGCTGATGGCGCTCGACGCGCCCGTGCCGGCGTCCGCGGGGATCGTGGTCGCGACCCCCTGAGGCGCGCTACACCTCGCCGAGGCTGGGCGACTCCGCCTGCACCGCGTGGCCGCCGAACTGGTTGCGCATGGCGGCGACCAGCTTCATCGCCGGCGACTCGTCCTGTCGCGAGACGAACCGGGCGAACAGTGCCGAGGTCAGCGCCGGCACCGGGACGCCGAGGTCGATGGCGGCGTCCACCGTCCAGCGGCCCTCGCCGGAGTCGTCGGCGTAGCCCTTGAGCTTCTCCAGGTGCGGGTCGTCGGACAGCGCGCGGGCGATCAGGTCGAGCAGCCAGGAGCGGATCACCGTGCCCTCGCGCCAGCTGTCGAAGATCTGCGGCACGTTGTGCACGAGCTCGGCCTTCTCCAGGAGCTCCCAGCCCTCGGCGTAGGCCTGCATGATCGAGTACTCGATGCCGTTGTGCACCATCTTCGTGAAGTGGCCGGCGCCGTGCTCGCCCGCGTGCACGAAGCCGAACTCGCCCTCCGGCTTGAGGGCGTCGAAGATGGGCTGCACCGTGGCCACGTCCGCCTCGTCGCCGCCGCACATCAGCGCGTAGCCGAGCTCCTTGCCCCAGATGCCGCCGGAGACGCCGCAGTCGATGAAGTGGACGCCGTGCGCGGCCAGCCGGTCCGCACGGGCCTGGTCGCCCGTCCACTTGGTGTTGCCGCCGTCGATCACGATGTCGCCGTTGGACAGCAGGCCGGCCAGTTCGCCCACCACGCCGTCCAGGAACTTCACCGGCACCATCACCCAGACCACGCGCGGCGTCTGCTCGAGATGGCCCACCAGGTCGGCGAGATCGGTGACCTCGGAGATGTCCGGGTTGGTGTCGTAGCCGACCACCGTGTGTCCCGCGGCGCGCAACCGCGTGACCATGTTGCCGCCCATGCGGCCCAGACCGACCATGCCGAGTTCCATCGCGTTCCTCCTCGTGTTCCGGGTTCAGGCTACGACGCGTCGGCAAGGTGTCCGGCTCGTGACGCTACGCCGGGGCCGTGGCGCTGCGCGGCGCCGCGTAGCGTCCTCGTCCGGAACGTAGCGTCGCAGGGGGGACTCAGCTGTCGGCGTCGAGCTTCGCGTCCTGGCGCGGGATGAACACGGTGTTCAGGATCATCAGCAGGGACGCGGTCACCGGCACGGCCACCAGCGCGCCGAGCAGGCCGAGCAGGGTGCCGCCGACCATCGCGCCGATCAGCACCAGCGAACCGGGGATGTCGACGGCCTTCGTCATCACCCGCGGCGTCATCACGTACGCCTCGACCTGCATGTAGGCGAAGTAGACGACCGCGAAGATGAGAGCCAGCACCGGACTGGTGAACAGGATCACGACGGTGGCCAGGATCCAGAACAGCACCGGGCCGACCATCGGGATCATCGTGATCGCCAGCGCCAGCGAGGACAGCAGGGCCGCGAACGGCACGCCGAGGATGCTCATCAGGATGAACGAGAACAGGGCGTTCGCCCCGGCGAGGATGGCCATGCCGGACACGTAGCCGCCGACCGACTCGGTGATCTGGTCGGTGATCTTCTCCAGCTGCGGGCGCGCGTGCGCGGGCGCCAGCCGGACCAGCGCGTGCTGCATGCTGCGCAGGGAGGCGAGGAAGTACAGCGTGAGCACGAACACGATCAGCGTGCCCGACACGGCGTTGACGACGCCGGTGCCGACGGCGAGCGCACCGCCACCGATGGCCAGCAGGTTGTTCGGGTCCGAGAGCCAGGTACGCACCTGGCTGAGGACGCTCGCGTAGAGGTCGGCCTGCCCCGTCCACGCGACGAAACCCTGGAACCAGTCCGAGTTCTGCATGTCGGTGATGTAGCCGGGCACGGCGACGGCGAACTGGGTGACCTGGACGATCGCGGTCGGCAGGACCAGCGCGATCAGGCCCGCGAAGATCACGATGAAGCCGACCATGACGGTCGCGATGCTGAGTCCGCGGGACATCCCGTGGCGCTCCAGCCAGCGGACCAGGGGATCGAGCGCGAGCGCGATGAACAACGCGACACCGATCGACACCATCACGGTCGACAGCGACACCACGGCGCTCGCCAGCGAGAAGGAGACGAGGCCGCCCACGGTGGCGGTGAAGCCCCAGGCGAACGGGTGGCCCAGGTCCACCGCGAAACGTCCCCGCCGCAGCGACTTCCAGTGGGCGAACGGGGCCTCGGGCTTCTCGGCGCGCGGTGCCGGGTCCGGGTCGGCCACGACGCCCTCGGCGGTCTCGGGCAGGGATTCATCAATGGGCTGCTGTGGCTCGGCCATGCGAGCAGCGTAGGGCCTCGGGTCGGCCCGCAGGGCGACGCCGCGCCCCGGGACGGGTCAGCGCAGGCGCGACCGGGACGGCAGCAACTCGAGGACGAGCACGGCACCCACCAGCAGCAACCCCATGCCGAGCACCTGGCCGAAGTCGAGCCGTTCACCGAGGAAGACCACCCCGGCGAGCGCTGCGACGAGCAGGCCGACGGTCTTCACCATGCCCGCACGGGCGCCCTCACCGGCGTCCGGCATGTGCAGGTCGAGGACCGGCGCCACGAGGGCCAGGACCGCCACGAAGGCGGCGAGTGCGGCGTAGCCCCACAGGGAACCCGTGCCGGAGCCGTCGGGCAGCAGGGTGAGGGGCAGGATCGCGAGGCCCGCGATCAGGTGCGCACCGACGGCGACGCCCGGCTGGCCGCGCAGCCGCAGGGTGCTGTAGCGGATGGCGAACCCTGCCGCGACGGCACTGAGCAGCGCGGCGAAGATGCCCGCGAGGAACGCCCAGCTGCCTCCCTCCGAGGGGAAGATCACGACCAGCAGCAGTCCGATGAAGCCCGAGGCGAGGCCCGCCGCGGCGGCCGCGGTGATCCGGTCCACGCCCCACATCTGGCCGAAGAGGGTCGCGAACAGGGGCATGGAGCCGAGCACCGTGGCGCTCACGGCCACACCGACGTGCGCGATGGCGAAGCACAGGCCGAGGTTCTGGACGGCGACCGCCGCGGCGAGGAGGAACATCGGCCCGAGCCGGGCGGGACGGGACAGCCGGCGTCCGTTCAGCCGGACGGACGCGGCGATCGCCGCGGCGGCGCTGAAGGACGCCAGCGCTGCCGCCGCCGTCCAGCCGAACCCCAGGACCACCCCGAACACGAGCGTGATCGACAGACCCCACAGCAACGACAGCGCTGCGTGCGCCGGCCAGCTGCGGTGAGGCATGCGGAATTCTCCCTGACGTGGATTTCCCTACATTCTCATACACCGGACTCCGGCGGGGTGTGGCAAACATTCCCACCCCCGGCACAGGCCGTGGCTGTGCAACCGTGCACAGCGCCGCCCGTACCGTGCACGAACGGCCACGCGGTCACGCGCGGACGCGGAAGCTCCTCGGCCCCCGCGGACGCCGGGAGCCGGATTCACGCGTCCTCTAGAATCCGGAGCGATGGACCACGGCGGGGGGATGACGGAGATGCCAGCTGCGAGTCGGGAGTCGATCGCGAAACGGCTGTGGTGGCTCACGCTGTTGCGCGGCGTGATCAGCGTCCTGCTCGGGTTGGTCGCGATCTTCTCTCCCGGACTGACCGTGCAGGGCTTCTTCATGCTCTTCGGGGTCTTCAGCATCCTCGACGGGCTCGTCGCGCTCGGTATCGGCATCGTCTTCCGCGGCACGAGTTGGGGCTGGACGATGTTCCAGGGTTCGGCCGGTGTCGTGATCGGCCTCATCGCCCTGTTCCGGCCCGGTCTCGTGGCTGCCGTCATCGTGGTGTTCCTGGCGATGTGGGCACTGGTGATCGGGCTGTTCCAGGTGGCCATGGCCTGGCAGTTGCGCGGACAGGGGCAGCGGAGCTGGCTGTGGGTGCTGACCTCGGGCGGCGTCACGGCGCTGCTCGGCCTGTACTTCCTGGTCAACCCCGAGGTGGGTGCCGCGTTCCTGACCGTCACCGTCGGCATCTTCGTGCTCGTGGTCGGCATCGTGATGGTGTTCGGCGCGCTCCAGTTGCGTCGACGTCCCGAGGAACTCCTGGCCCTGCTGTCGTGAGCGACCGACTGTTCGTGGCGGTGGTGCCGCCCGTCCGCGTGGTCCACGCGATCGACGACTTCCTCGAACCCCGCCGCGACGCGGAACCGGGATTCCGGTGGACCGTCCCGGAGGGCTGGCACCTGACCTGCGCCTTCCTGCCCGCCGTGGAATCCTCGCGGATCGAGCCGCTGCAGGAGGCACTGGACGAGGTGGCCGGGCGTACCGCGTCGTTCCCGCTGACCCTCGGCGGTGCCGGCGCGTTCCCCGACGCGGGCCACGCCAGGGCCCTCTGGCTGGGCGTCCCGGACGGGTCGGAGCAGCTCGCCGGGCTCGCCCGCCGGTGCCGCAACGCGGCGGCCGGCTGCGGCATCGAGGTCGAGGGCGGACGGTTCCGTCCACACCTGACACTGGCGCGCACCCGTCCCGTCCAGGCCCGCCGCTGGCTGACCGTGCTGGACGCCCTCCCCGAACAGGCCTGGGGCGTCCAGGAGTTCACCCTGCTCCGTTCCCGGATGCTGCCGGGCGGCGCCGGCTACGAGACGGTGCGGCGCTTCCCGCTGGCCGGCTGACCCGTCCGGCGGGCCCCGGCCGGGCGGGCGCGCCCGGTGGGTGGCCGACAGGGGTTAGGCTGCGCGTTCGTGGCTGCCATCCGGGGACTGATCGCCGACACCGCTCCGCTGGCGAACCCCTACGTCCGGCGCCTGTGGCAGCCGAACATCATCACGGTGATCGGGGCGCAGCTGACCGTCGTGGCGGTGCCGGCCCAGATCTACGCGATCACCGGCGACTCCGGCTACGTCGGCCTCACCGGCGTGTTCGGCCTGGTGCCGCTGGTCGTGTTCGGGTTGTGGGGCGGGGCACTGGCCGACCACTTCGACCGCCGGGTGCTGCTGCAGGTCACCACCTTCGGCCTGATCGCCACCAGCGGGCTGTTCTGGCTGCAGGCGGCGCTGAACCTGAACAACGTCTGGCTGATGCTCGGTGTCTTCGCCCTGCAGCAGGCGTTCTTCGCCGTGAACCAGCCCACCCGCAGCGCCGTGCTGCCGCGGCTGCTGCCCGCCGAGCAATTGCCGGCGGCGAACGCGCTCAACATGACCGTGATGATGGCCGGCGCCATCGTGGGACCGATGATCGGCGGGGTGCTGATCCCCGTCCTCGGCTACTCCTGGCTGTACCTGGTCGACACGATCACCCTGTTCGCCACCCTGGCGGCCGTGTGGAGGCTGCCGGCGCTCTCCATCGAGAACCGGGTCGGGGCGCCGGGGTTGCGCTCGGTCATCGACGGGCTCGCCTACCTGCGCCTGCACCCGGTACTGATGACCTCCTTCCTGGTCGACCTGATCGCGATGATCTTCGGCATGCCGCGGGCCCTGTTCCCCCAGATCGCCCACCAGTCCTTCGGCGGGCCGATCGAAGGTGGCACCGAGTTCGCGTTGCTGATGGCCGCGATGCCGGTCGGCGCCGTGCTCGGCGGTGTCTTCTCCGGCTGGGTCTCCCGCGTGCACCGGCAGGGCCGGGCCGTGATCTGGAGCATCGTGCTGTGGGGGGCGTCGATCGCCCTGCTCGGGCTGGCGGTGGGGCTGGCGCCGCGCTGGCCGCTGCCGATGCTCGTCGCGTCCTGCGCCTTCCTGATGGTGGGCGGCGGCGCGGACATGGCGTCCGCGGCGTTCCGGCAGTCGATGCTGCTCTCGGCCGCCGACGACGCGGTGCGCGGACGCCTGCAGGGCGTGTTCATCGTCGTGGTGGCCGGCGGTCCGCGGATCGCGGACACGCTGCACGGCTTCGCCGCCGCGGTGTTCGGCACCGCGTGGACGACCGGTGGCGGCGGGGTGCTCGTGATCGTCCTGACCGCGCTGGTGGCGGTAATAGTGCCCGCCTTCTGGAGGTACCGCCCCGTCTGAGCCCTAACGTCGGGTCATGGCCGTCCAGAGGGTGCTGTGGATCGACCGCGACGCGGGCACGGTGGCCCGTCGCGAGGACGCCGACATCCCCGGACTGCTCGCCGACCCGTCCGGCTGGCTGTGGCTGGACATCCCCGAACCGGACGAGGCGACCGGAGTGTTGCTCGCCGAGGTGTTCGGCGCCCACCCGGCGGCGGTCACGGACGTGCTCGAGCGCAACCATGTGCCGCGCCTGCACGTGTACGGGCAGACGCTGCTGCTGATCCTGCAGCGACCCCTGCCGGGGGAGGGCGGCCACGTCCACTACCTCGAACTCGACCAGCTGGTCGGCCCCAACTACCTGGTCACGACCCACGGCCCCCGCAACCCGACCGTCCCCCTCGAACTGCTGCTCGAGGAGACCGAGGAGCTGGCGGGGCGGATGCTGTCCGGCCGGCGGGTTCCGTCCGGGCCGTGGGCGGCGTCGCACCGGATCGTGTCGTCGCTGACGATCGCGCAGGAGCGCCAGGTGAACGGCCTGGCCCGGGACGTGGGCGGGCTGGAGCAGAAGGTGATGGCCCGAGGCAGTGACGCGCACCCCGAGGCGCTGCTGGAGGAGCTGTTCCACACCCGCCACACCCTGCTGACCCTGGGCACGATGGCCGGCCAGGCCGCCGAGATCTACGGACGCGCCGTCCGGCTGCTCGGCGAGGACGCCGGGGTGCGGGAGCACCTGCGGGACAGCAAGGACGCCTACGACCGGCTCAGCCGGATCGCGGGCAGCCAGCTCGAGTACCTCTCCGGCGTCACCGAGTACTACCGGGCCCGCACCGACACGAAGATGACGATCGCCGCGGAACGACTGGCCGTGATCGCCGCGATCACGCTGCCCGTGACGGCCATCAGTTCGGTGATGGGCATGAACGTGATCGTGCACGACCGGACCGACTGGCCCTCCCTCGCCATCCTGCTCGCGGTGATGATCGCGCTGTCGCTGGTGCTCCTGCGCTGGGCGAAGCGCCAGGGCTGGTGGTGAGTCCGCCCCCGGACCGAATTGGGGACGGTTCCTATTTCAGTCCATTCTCAGGAGGTGGACCGAATCAGGAACCGTCCCTGATCTGGTCCGGGGTCAGGCGAGGGCGGCCTTCACCTTCGCCGCGACGGTAGCGCCCTGGGCGCGGCCCGCGGCGCGGGCGTTGACGGCCTTGATCACCAGGCCCATCTGCTTCATCGTCAGGGCGGCGCCCAGGCCGGCGGCCGCGGCCGCGACCTCCTCGGCGACGAGCGCGTCGAGTTCGGCGTCCGTGAGCGCGGCGGGCAGGTAGCGCTGCAGGACCTCGATCTCGGCCAGCTCCTTCGCGGCGAGCTCGGGACGGTTGCCCGCGGTGTACGCCTCGGCGGAATCGCGGCGCTTGGCGACCTCCCGGTTCAGCAGGGCGAGCACCTCGTCGTCGCTCAGCTCGCGGGCCTCGGTCCCGG
>JAXGTK010000106.1:0-9516 GCA_040774965.1 Propionicimonas sp.
CGAACGCCTCCGTTCGCGTCGAACGCCTCCGCCTGGGTACGGGCGTTCGACCGGAACGGGGGCGTTCGGCGTCAGGCGGGGTCCGCGGCCCGGATCGGGGACGGTTCCTTGTCCGGTCCACCGTCCGCGTAGTCGACGACGACGGGGGCGTGGTCGCTCAGCCGCGCCTCGTAGCTGTCGGCCCGGTCGGTGCCGCCACGGATCGCGGCGCTCGCCAGGCCGGGTGTGGCGAGCTGGTAGTCGATCCGCCAGCCGACGTCGTTGGTGAAGGCGTTGCCCCTCCAGCTCCACCACGAGTAGGGGCCGTCGGTGTCGGGGTGGAGCGAGCGGACGACGTCCACCAGCGTCCGCGGCCCCAGCACCGAGCCCAGCCACTCCCGCTCCTCGGGAAGGAAGCCCACGTTCTTCTGGTTCGAGCGCCAGTTGCGCAGGTCGAGCCGGGTGTGGGCGATGTTCACGTCGCCCATCACCAGGAACTCCCGGCCCTGGTCCCGAGCGGCCAGCCGTGCCCGGCGCAGGTACGGACGGAACGAGCGCAGGAACCGCAGTTTGCGCCGGTAGCGGGCCAGTTCGGCGGGGGTGTCGTCCGCGCGTCCCCCCTTGGGCAGGTAGAGCGAGCCGACGGTGAGCCGCCAGCCGGCCAGGTCGTAGTCGGCCTCCAGGTAGCGGCCCTCGCCGTCGAAGGCCGTGCTGCCGAACCCCTCACGCACGGCCAGCGGGGGCGTACGGCTGAGCAGCGCGACCCCGTTGCGCCCGGCCCGGTCTCCGGGGTGGTAGGCGTAGTGGTAGCCGGCCAGCGCCTCCGGCGGCACCTGGTCGGCCGGGCACCGGACCTCCTGGAGCGCGACCAGGTCGCAGTCGCGGACGGCCAGCCAGTCGGCGAAGCCGCGGCGCACGGACGCCCGGATGCCGTTCACGTTGACGGTGGCGACCCGCATCAGCTGTTGCGCCCGCGGGCCGCGACCGGCCAGGTGCCCCCGCCGGCGAGGTGGTACACCTCGGCCAGGTTCACGGCGTTGCAGACATGGTTGGGCACGAGCAGCACGGTGCTGCCCAGCGCCGGGAGCGTCCCGGGCCACTCGATCGTGGAGTGGTGCTCGCTCAGGGCGACGATCCGCGCGTCCGGCTCCTCGAGCACCCGGCCGTAGCCGGACGCCCAGGGCGCGCGGTCGGCGCCGAGCGCCTTGCTGCCGGCGTCCGTGATCACCCGGCCGCCGGCGTGGGAGACCACGGTCGCGGCCACGGTGAGCGCCACCCAGTCGAAGCCGATCGTGCCCAGCTCCACCTGCTGCGCGTCGCCGACCACGTAGACGCCCGGACGCAGTTCCGTCAGCGGCGAGCTGGCGACCTCCGCGGACGGGGTGGAGCCCCCGCTGACCACGCTCGCGGGCACCCCGGCCGCCGCCATGGACGCGGCGGCCCGGCCCAGTGCGTCCGCTTCGTCGGAGGCGGCCGCCCTTCGCCCGTCGGGGGAGTAGCTGTGGCCGGGGAAGGTGAACACGCCGCGCACGGCGAGCCCGAGTGGTGCGATCGCCGCGGCGAGGTCTCCGGCGGCGTCCGGGGCGACCCCGCTGCGGTGGTGCCCGGAGTCGATCTCGACGAGCACGTCGGCCGGCAGCCCGGCCAGGTTCGCCGCCGAGGCGGCCGAGTCGCACCCGACGGCCAGCCGGACCCGTTCACCGAGGGCCCCCAACCGGGCCGCCGCGTCGGCGTCCACCCACAGCGGATAGGCGATGAACAGGTCATCGAAGCCGGCGGCGGCGAACACCTCGGCCTCGCCGATCGTGGCCACCGTGAGCCCCACCGCACCGGCGCCGAGCTGGCGCGCCGCGATCTGGGGACACTTGTGGGTCTTCGCGTGCGGCCGCACCGCGACGCCGGCCGCTGCGGCGGCGTCGGCCAGCGTGGCGATGTTGCGGTCGAGGACGGCGACGTCGAGCCGCAGGTACGGGGTCGTGCCCATCTCAGCGCCTCCCGCGGTTGGTGGCGGTCGGGCGCGGGCTGGCGGGTCGGAGTCCGGGATCGTGCACCCGCTCAGGCTAGGCCATCGCGACGGTCCTTGTGCCGCAGATACTTCGCGTCTAGAATGAATTTCATTCGGATCGCGAACCATTGGAGTGCCGTGGCTGTCCCGGACCTGGAGTCGCTGCTCTACGACTATGTCGAGCAGTTCCGGGTCCTGCTCGCCCGCGAGACCTGGCAGCGGTTCGTCCTCGACCTGTCCAAGAACGACTTCCTGGCCCTGCTGTTCCTGCACCGTGCCGGGGAGTCCCGGATGGGCGATGTTGCGGCGTACCTCAACGCGCCACTGAACACGGCCACCGGCGTGGTCACCCGCCTGGAGCGACGAGGGCTGGTGGAGCGTCGGCACCGTTCCGACGACAAGCGGGTCGTCGTGGTGGCGCTGTCGGCGAGTGGCACCGAACAGGTGGCGCTCGCGCTGCGCGAGGGGCTGCGGCTCGCCGAGCAGGTGCTCGGGGAACTGTCGGCCGACGAACTCCAGCTGATCCTCTCGGTGCTCCAGCGCGTCCTCGGCCTGCTGGGTGCACAGGGGGACGGGTCGTCGCGGCCCCGCCGCGAGGTGCGGCGCATCGCCATCGACTGACCGCCCGCCGGGGCGGGGTTCGTCCAGCACACCAAATAGCTCGATAGTAGAAGTATTCGACGAAGGAAGGAGCGGGAGATGGAGAGGCTCATCCTGTTCACCGGGAAGGGCGGGGTCGGCAAGACCTCGCTGGCCGCGGCCCACGCGCTCGCGTCGGCGGGGCAGGGTCGGCGCACCCTGCTGGCGAGCGTCGATCCGGCCCACAACCTGTCCGACCTGCTGCAGTGCCCGCCCGCACCCGAACCTGCCACGGTGGCGCCCCGCCTGGACATCGTGGAAGTGGACGCCAACCGGGTGCGCGAGGAGGATTTCGCCCACCTCAGCAGGGCGCTCGCCGGGATGATGCTCCCGGCGGGGGCGCCTCGTGACGAGGAGGTGGTGACCGACGTCCCGGGGTTCGACCCGCTGTTCTTCCTGCTCAAGGTCGACCAGTTGGTCGACTCGGGACGCTACGACCGCGTGATCCTCGACCTGGCCCCCACCGGTGAGACCCTGTCGCTGCTGCAGCTGCCGGAGCTGATGAGCTGGTGGATGGAGCGGATCTTCCCCCTGGGCCGGCTGGCCGTGCGTGCGCTGCGCCCGATGGCGAGGGGGCTGTGGAGGATCGAGCTCCCCGACTCCCGGGCGATGAACGACGTCGAGGCCCTCTACGTGCGGCTCCGCGCGATCCAGGAGCGGCTGAAGGATCCCGCCGTGACCTCGGTGCGGCTGGTCACCCAGCCGGAGCGCATGGTGATCGAGGAGACGAGGCGCAGCTACCTGTACCTCAACCTGTTCGGCTATGCGGTCGACCACCTCTACGTCAACGGCATCTACCCCGTCGGGGAGGTGGGCGAGTTCTTCGGTGCGTGGATCGAGCACCAGCGCGCGCACCTCGCCGAGATCGAGGCCGCGTTCGGACACCTCCCGATCACCCGGGTGCCGCGCTTCCCGTCCGACATCATCGGGCTGGACGGTGTGGGCCGGCTCGCCGGAGCGGTCGTCGATGAACACACCTTCGACGTTCGCGACGACCTGGCCAGGGAGACCTACACCAGCGTCGGGGACGGCTTCGAGTTGCGGTTGGCCGCCCCGATGGCGAGCCGCGACGAGATCAGGCTCAGCCGGTCGGAGTCCGATCTGGTGGTCCGGATCGGCAACGTCCAGCGCAATGTCCCGCTCCCGGCCACGCTGCGCGGCTACGACGTGGCCGGGGCCCGCCTCGATGACGGCGTGCTCGCCGTCACCTTCCGTCCCGTCGCTGTGGAGGCACACCGATGAACTCCGAATTCACCACTCACCTGGCGCTGGCCGGACGTCATGCCGCGGCCGCTGTCGCCGCGCTCGTCCCGCCCGGCCCGCGACGCCACCTGGACGCGATCGCACGCGAGGTCGTGGCGCTGCTGGTCGAACTCGACCGTCCCTCCACTGACGAGGCCGCGCCCGCCGGGCGCCCGGCCCGGCGTTCCCGCACCATCGACCTCGAGGAGTAGCCGCCATGCGCGTCATCCTGTACACCGGGAAGGGCGGCGTGGGCAAGACCACCGTCGCCGCCGCCACGGCGCTGCACCTGGCCCGGAAGGGCCGGCGGGTGCTCGCGATGAGCACCGACCCCGCGCACTCGCTCGGCGACTCGTTCGCCGTGCGCCTGGGCAACGACCCGTCCCGGGTCGCGGAGAACCTGGATGCGCTGGAGATCGACGCCCTCGCCGAGCACGACCGGGTCGCCGGCACGCTGCTCGGCTACCTCGGCCGCATGCTGGGTCACGGCGGCGAGCTCGACCTGGCGGCCGAGGAGGTCCTGATGCTCCCCGGCCTGGACGAGCTGCTCAGCCTGCTGCGCATCCTCGACTTCGCGGAGTCGGACGACTACGACGTGCTGGTGGTGGACTGCGCGCCGACCGGCGAGACGCTGTCGCTGCTGCACTACCCGGAGCGACTGGGGCAGCTGTTCAGCACTGCGCTGCCGGCCAAGCGGGCGGCGGTCAGGGTGCTCGGACGCCCGCTGGAGAAGCTCACCCACATCCCGATGCCGGAGGACCGGCTCTTCGACGACGTCACGATCCTGGTGGACCGGCTGGCCACGCTCGGCGCGTTGCTCCGCGACGGCGAGACCACCACCGTGCGGATCGTCACCACGCCGGAGCGGATCGTGGTGGCGGAGGCACGGCGGGCGTTCACCTGGCTCACCATGTACGGCTTCGTCGTGGACGCCGTCGTGCTCAACCGGATCTACCCGGAGGCCGCCCTGCAGGGCTACTTCGCGCCGTGGGCGCAGACCCAGCGCGACGGGATCGCCGTGGTGGCCGAGAGTTTCGCCCACCTGCCCGTCCTCCGGCTGGAACTGCAGGACAGCGAGGTCGTCGGCCTGGACCGGCTCGGTGTGGTCGCCGACCTGCTCCACAGCGGGATCGATCCGGCGGAGGTCTGGTACCGCGGCGAGTTCTCCCGGCTCGTCCGCGTCGACGGCGAGGTGCAACTGCGGCTGCGCCTTCCCGAGGCGGAGAAGACCCAGCTCGACCTGCGCCAGGACGGCACGGACCTGATCGTCGCGTACCGCAACGAGCAGCGCCGGATCGCGCTGCCGGACTCCGTGGCGGGTCGCGAGGTGGCCGGCGCCCGCTACGCCGACGGCGAGCTGGTGCTCACGATGGCCTGAGGCGGCGACCGGTCGCGCCGGCGGCGCGGGGGAGGACCCGACTAGCGATAGTTGTCGAACTGGACGGCGAAGTCGTAGTCGGCCTCGCGGACCAGCCGCTGCACGGACTGCAGGTCGTCCCGCTTCTTGGAGAACACCCGCAGGTCGTCGCCCTGCACCTGCGTGCGCACGCCCCTGGGGCCCTCGTCGCGGATCAGCTTGGCGATCTTCTGGGCGTTCTCGCGGCTGATGCCCTGCTGAAGGGACGCGGACAGCTTCCACATCTTCCCGGACAGCCGCGGCTCGCCCGCGTCCAGGGACTTCAGGTCGACCTTGCGGCGCACCAGCATGGACTGGAACACGTCGAGGATCGCCTTCACCCGCTCCTCGCCGTTGGCCTCCATCTCGATCACCTCACCCGACCAGCGGATGGAGGCGTCCGTGCCCTTGAAGTCGAACCGGTTGCGAACCTCCTTGGCGGCCATGTTCAGGGCGTTGTCGACCTCCTGGTGGTCCACCTTGCTGACGATGTCGAACGAACTCTCTCCGGCCACGTGCTCTCTCCTCTCGGGGTACCCCCATTGTGGCCGGACTCCGGCGAGAGCCACCAATCCTGCTCAAGGGCCAGCCTCCGGGGCTGGTTCTCGACGTCGACGGGTGGCTCTCGGCGTCGGATCCCCCGATTCGTCGGCCCTGCGCCGCTTTGCTACAGTGTCCGGGCACGGCAGGTTGCCCGAGTGGCCAAAGGGAGCGGTCTGTAAAACCGTCGGCTAAGCCTACGTAGGTTCGAACCCTACACCTGCCACGCAGCGAAACCCCTGGTCAGACGCTGTTTGACCGGGGGTTTTCGCGTTCCCGGCGCGGTGCGGGAACCGGCCCGATCGGGGCGCCGGTCAGCCCGTGGCGCAGAGCACCACCAGTGCGGTGACCTCGCTGCGGACGTCGGTGAAGGCGCCCTCGACGGACGCAGCCCCGGCGGGCTTCCTGGCGGCCTTCTCGATCGTGCTCACCAGCTTGTCCAGAGCGTTCAGGGCCAGTCGTCCCTGAGCCTTCACCTCGGTGTTGTCCACCCTCTTCAGCGCCGTTCGCAGGGAGTCCGTGAACGCGGTGAGCTTCTTCATCGCCCGCGCCGGATGGCCGGGCAGGTCGGAGAACGCCGACTCGAGCTTCCCTGCGGCACCGATCAGGCTGGTCCCGAGTGCCGTGCAGGCCTCCCCGACCGACTGGCCGGCGGCGCTGGCCGTCGCTGTCGCCGCGCCGGACGCGCTGGGACGAGCGACCCCGGGGAGCACACCGCCGATCGCCGAGCAGCCTGAGAGCAGCACGCTGCCGAGGACGAGACCGACGCTGCGACGGGCCAGTGAGCGCATGGGTCCTCCAGATGCTGCACGGACGCCTAACAGTCTCGTGATCGGCGCCGCCGCGTCCATGGGCTCTGATGCGCAGTCCTCGGTGCTGCGTCCGCCCCGCGGGGAGCGGCGCCGCTCAGTGGTGGCCGGTCATCGTGGTCACGTCGAGGGCGGCGACGAGCTGTTCCTCGGTGAGCTCGCCGCGGTCGACGTAGCCGAGGTCGCGGGCGGCCTCGGCCACGGTGAGGTTGGCCTTCACGGAGTGCTTGGCGATCTTCGCCGCGGCCTCGTAGCCGATGATCCGGTTCAGCGGCGTCACGATGGACGGGGACGACTCCGCCAGCTGCAGGCAGCGTTCGGTGTTCGCGACCAGGCCGTCCACACAGCGGGCGGCCAGCACCCGGGACACGTTCCCGACCAGCGTGATCGACTCGAGCAGGTTGCGCGCCATCACCGGCAGCATCACCAGCAGGTCGAAGTTGCCCTGCGCGCCGGCGAACGCGATCGCCGCGTCGTTGCCGATCACCTGCGCGGCGACCTGGACGGTGGCCTCCGGGAGCACCGGGTTCACCTTGCCGGGCATGATCGAGGAGCCCGGCTGCAGGTCCGGCAGCGCGATCTCGCCGAGGCCCGTCCGCGGCCCCGAGCCCATCCAGCGCAGGTCGTTCGCGATCTTCACCAGCGACACCGCGATCGTGCGGACCGCCCCCGAGGTCTCGACCAGCGAGTCCTGCGCGGCCTGCGCCTCGAAGTGGTTGTGCGCCTCCACCAGCGGCAGTCCCGTGTGCTCGGCGATCAACTCGATCACGCGCGCCGAGAAGCCGGGCGGGGTGTTGATGCCGGTGCCGACCGCGGTGCCGCCGAGCGGCAGCTCGCAGAGCCGGCCGAGCGCGGCGCGGACCCGGTCGATCCCGTAGCGCACCTGGGTGGCGTAGCCGGAGAACTCCTGGCCGAGGGTGATCGGGGTGGCGTCCATCAGGTGGGTGCGTCCGGACTTGACGACGTCGGCGAACTCGGCCGATTTCGCCTCCAGGGACGCGGCGAGCGCGTCCAGCCCGGGGATGAGCTCGTCGGTCACCGCCTGCACGGCGGCGATGTGGATCGAGGACGGGAACACGTCGTTCGAGGACTGGGACGCGTTCACGTGGTCGTTGGGGTGCACGGGCTCGCCCAGACGCCGCGACGCCAGGGTCGCCACCACCTCGTTGGTGTTCATGTTGGACGACGTGCCGGACCCGGTCTGGAAGACGTCGATCGGGAACTGGTCGTCGTGGTCCCCGGCGATCACCTCGTCCGCAGCCGCGACGATGGCCTCCGACACCGGGCGGGGCAGCACGCCGAGTTCGGCGTTCGCGATCGCCGCGGCGCGCTTGATCTGGCCCAGCGCGGCGATGTGGTGGCTGGACAGCCCGCGCCCGGAGATCGGGAAGTTCTCGACGGCGCGTTGTGTCTGTGCCGCGTACAGGGCATCGGCCGGCACCCTGACCTCGCCCATCGTGTCGTGTTCGATCCGGAATTCGGTCATGGAGCACTCCCTTCGTCACCGTCCACCCTATTTCGTCCCGCCGCTCGGCGAAGGGTCGGATCCGGTGCACGCTAGGGCGTGAGGAATCCTGGCGACTCGGGGGTGGAACAGTGGCGCGGACGATGGCCGAACTGGCCGACAGCATCCTGCTCGCCGCGGACGCGATCCCGCCGGGACGGGTGAGCACCTACGGCGACATCGCGAAGGTGGTGGGCTGCGGTCCGCGCCTGGTCGCCCGGGTGCTCGCGACCAGCGGTGGCCAGGCCTGCTGGTGGCGGGTCGTGCGGTCCAACGGCACGATCGCCGAGCAGCTGGTCGCGGAGGGTTCCCGCCGGCTCGCCGAGGAGGGGGTGCCGACCAGGCAGGGGCGCGTCGACCTGGCCCGCTACCGGGCCGAGCTCGAATGAGCCTGCCGCACCCGGTCACCGGCGTGGAGTTCGCCTCGCCCGTCCCGCCGGGCTCGGGCTGGCCGGACGACCCGGGTACCCCCGCCACGCCCGTCGCGCGGACCCCCGCGGAGGTCGCCGACCTCGCCGGCACCTCCGACCTCGCCGAGCTGGACGCCCGGGTCAGCGTCTGCCGCGCCTGCCCCCGGCTCGTCGCCTGGCGCGAGGACGTGGCGAGGGACAAGCGCGCCGCATTCGCCGGCGAGCCCTACTGGGGACGCCCGATCGCGGGTTGGGGTGACCCCGACCCGTGGCTGGTCGTGCTCGGACTCGCCCCCGCCGCCCACGGGGGGAACCGGACGGGCCGGGTGTTCACCGGCGATCGCAGCGGCGACTGGCTGTTCGCCGCCCTGCACCGGGCCGGGCTGGCCGCGTCGCCCACGTCCGTCCACTCCGGGGACGGGCAGCGGCTCACCGGCGTCCGGGTCGTCGCGGCCGTGCGGTGCGCACCGCCGGCCAACAGGCCGACCCCGGCCGAGCGGGACACCTGCGCGCCGTGGCTGGCGGCCGAACTGGCGCTGCTGCCGAACGCCCGGGTCGTGCTGTGCCTGGGTGGCTTCGCGTGGGACGCGGCGTTGCGCCAGCTCGCCGCGGCCGGGCTGCCGGTGCCGCGGCCCCGGCCGGTGTTCGGGCACGGCGCCGTGGCACGCGTCGGCAGGCTCACGCTGCTCGGTTCGTACCACCCCAGCCAGCAGAACACGTTCACCGGGAAGCTCACCGCGCAGATGCTGGACGAGGTGTTCGCGACCGCTCGTGAACGGGGCGGCCCGGACGCCCCCTGAACCGGTCTGCCGATTTGGGGCGCGCGTGTCCGGTGAGGTAGTGTCATCCCCCGTCCGGCCCCTATAGCTCAGTCGGCAGAGCGTCTCCATGGTAAGGAGAAGGTCTGCGGTTCGATTCCGCATGGGGGCTCTGCGTCCGGATAGACGGAGTTACCGCCCGTCGGCCAGGCACACTGGAGTCCGGACGGGGGC
>JAXGTK010000107.1:0-9496 GCA_040774965.1 Propionicimonas sp.
ACCGCCCCAGAGCCCGCGAAGGAGCGGTCGTCACAAGACGGTCCCTGAGGAGACCGCCCCTGAGCCGGCGAAGGAGCGGTCGTCACGAAGGGCCGGCGGACGCGGCGTCCGCAGGGGCCTCGGGACCGGGGGAGAACCACGGGCAGGTGGTGGTGCCGGTCATGCCGACGCCGCGGCGAGCAGGGCGTCCAGCTTGGCGTAGCCGTCGTTCACACCGGTCTCCATGCCACTGGCCAGCCACTGGTCGCGTCCCTCGAAGCTCTCCACGAGCGACTGCGCGACCAGGCGCGTCCGGCCGTCGCCGAGGTCGGTGAGGGTGAGGGTCTCCAGCGCGACGCTCTCGGGGAAGCCGTCGAAGGTGAAGGTCTGCACGAGCCGGGTGGGCGAGACCTCATGGAAGCAGCCGTGGAAGCTGTACTCGTCGGCTCCCCTGATGTTGGTGAACGCCCAACTGCCGCCGCTGCGGGCGTCCCAGTGGTCGATCCGGGTGGTCACGTCGTTCGGGCCCACCCAACGGGCGAACAGGTCCGGGTCGACGTGGGCGCGCTGCACCTGCTCGGGCGTTGCCGCGAAGTCGCGGGTGATCCGCACCAGGGGCACGTTCGGGTCGGCCTCGACGCGGGCGGTGTCGTAGCGGTCGGTCATCGTTCCTCCTCTTTCCCGGCAGTGTCCGGGTAGGCCTCGTCGGCGGCGAGCACGGCGAGCACGGCGTCCAGGCGCTGGTAGCGCTGCTCGGCCTGCCGCCGGTAGTGCTCCAGCCAGTCGGTGAGCGGGTCGAGCCGGTCCGCCTCCAGGTGCACGGGACGCCGGGTGCCGGCCTGGCCGCGGGTGACCAACCCGGCCCGCTCCAGCACGGTGAGGTGCTTGGAGACGGCCTGCAGGCTCATGTCGTACGACCCGGCGAGCTCCCCCAGCGTGGCGTCACCGAGCGTCAGCCGGGCCACGAGGTCGCGCCGGGTGGGATCGGCGAGGGCCGCAAAGGTGCGGGAGAGCTGATCGGTCGACATGGCACCGTCCTAAACCGTTTGGTTGAGTGAGACGGTAGGCGCCATCGCCCATCTTGTCAACCATCTGGTTGAGAGTGCGATCCCGGGCAGACGCTGGGTGGAGTTCAGCCGCCGAGCAGGTCGGTGAAATCCGTCACCTCGAAGTCGCCGCCCTGCTTGTGCGGAGCGGCGGCGAGGACGACCTTCGCGAATTCCTCCGCCGCGCGGGTGATCCGGCGCTCGAGCTTGCCGCCGGCCGTGCCCCAGTCCTTCGTGGCCGCGAACACCGGGTGCGGGGCCACCAGAGCCTTGAGGTAGAAGAACAGCGGCAGCATCGCGTGGTCGATCATCAGCGAGTGCCGGCCCGTGCCGCCGGTGGCGCCGAGCAGCACCGGGCGTCCGGCCATCACGGACTCGTCGAGCGCGTCGAAGAACAGCTTGAACAGTCCCGCGTACGAGCCGTTGAACACCGGCGTCACCGCGATCACCCCGTCCGCGGCGCAGACCGCGTCGAACGCCTCCCGCAGCCGTCCGCTCGGCACCCGGGTGGCCAGGTGCTGGGCAAGGTCCACGGCCAGCGTGCGCAGCTCGATGTGGGTCACCTCCGCGGGCACCCCGGAAGCGACCAGCGCAGCCACCGTCGCCTCGCCCAGGCGCTCGCCGAGCATCCGGCTCGAGGACGGGATGCTGGTGCCCGCCGTCACCACCACGATGCTGGTCATCGGGCCGTCTCCACCTCGTCGAGGCTCCCTGACGAGGTTCGCGAGCTGTCGCCACCGCTCCCTGAAGAGGCGCGCGAGCTTGCGAGCGAGCTGTCGCCACCGCTCCCTGAGGAGGCTCGCGAGCTTGCGAGCGAGCTGTCTCGAAGGGTGTCGTCGGCCCCTCGTGATGCGGACGGGTTCGCGAGCTCACCCGTCCGCTCCTCAGGGACCGTGGAGGAGGCACCGTCCGCCCGCTCCTCGGCGACCGCTCGGGCGGCGACCAGGCTGGCGTGCGTCGGGGCGTCCGGGACGTGCGCGGGACGGCCCTCCGCGTAACCCCTGCGCAGGTCCGGCAGGATCTCGCCGAGCAGATCCAGTTGCTCCAGCACGGTCTTCAGGGGCAGGCCGGCGTGGTCGACCAGGAAGAGCTGGCGCTGGTAGTGGCCCACCTCCCCGGTGAAGGACAGCGTGCGTTCGAGCACCTGCTGCGGCGAACCGACGGTGAGCGGCGTCTCGGCCATGAAGTCCTCCAGGCTCGGCCCGTAGCCGTACACCGGTGCTACATCGAAGTACGGACGGAACTCGTTCACGGCGTCCTGGGAGTTCCGCCGCATGAAGAACTGCCCACCGAGGCCGACGATCGCGGTGTCCGCCGGGCCGTGGCCGTGGTGCTCGAAGCGTTGCCGGTAGAGGTTCACCATCCGCTTGGTGTGGGACATCGTCCAGAAGATGTTGTTGTGGAAGAACCCGTCGCCGTAGTACGCGGCCTGCTCGGCGATCTCCGGGCTGCGGATCGAACCGTGCCACACGAACGGCGGCACCCCGTCCAGCGGACGCGGGGCGAGCGTGAAGCCCTGCAGCGGCGTGCGGAACCTGCCCTCCCAGTTCACGACCTCCTCGCGCCACAGCCTGCGCAGCAGCGCGTAGTTCTCGATCGCCAGCGGGATGCCCTCGCGGATGTCCTTGCCGAACCAGGGGTAGACGGGACCGGTGTTGCCGCGTCCCATCATCAGGTCGACCCGACCATCGGCGAGGTGCTGAAGGACGGAGTAGTCCTCGGCGATCTTCACCGGGTCGTTTGTCGTGATCAGGGTGGTCGCGGTGGAGAGGATGATCCGTTCGGTCTGGGCGGCGATGTAGCCGAGCAGCGTGGTGGGCGAGGACGGATGGAACGGCGGGTTGTGGTGCTCGCCGGTCGCGAACACGTCCAGGCCGATCTCCTCGGCCTTCTTCGCGATCGTGACCGCGGCCCTGATCCGCTCGTGCTCGGACGGGGTGCGTCCGGTCGTCGGGTCGGGGGTGACGTCCCCGACGCTGAAGATACCCAGCTGCATACCGTCTCCAATGATTGCAGATTCAACTATCTGTCGTAACCGTATCCTCAGCAACGCTATTCCCGCCACGGGGCCGGCGGCAGCAGCCCTCCGTCCGGATCGGCGACAATGGGCGGCATGGGTAATGCCGCGATTCTGGGAACCGTCGACCTGGTCATGATCGGCGTCGTGATCCTGGTCACGGTGATCGGCCGCTACCTGCTCGTCCGACTCGTCCGGCGGGCCACGAAGCGGGCGGTCGCGCGGGCGCAGGAGCGGCGGACGGGCAGCGAAACCCGGGCCGAGCGGATCCTGTCGGCGGTCACGCTGGCTCGCAACGAGCGTGCCGAGCAACGCACGGCCACGCTCGGTTCGCTGATCTCGAACCTGATCTCGGTGGTGCTGGTCGTGGTTGCGGTGCTGACGATCCTGGACATCCTCGGAGTCCCGCTCGCACCGGTGATCGCTTCAGCGAGCGTCGGCGGCGTGGCGTTGGCCTTCGGCGCGCAGAGCCTGGTCAAGGACTACCTGTCCGGATTGTTCATGATCCTCGAGGACCAGTACGGGGTGGGCGACCTGGTCGATACCGGCGATGTCACCGGCACCGTCGAGGAGGTGACGATGCGGGTGACCAGGCTGCGGGACGCCTCCGGCAAGGTCTGGTACGTCCGCAACGGCGAGATCCTGCGGGTCGGCAACCTCAGCCAGGGCTGGTCGACGGCGGTCGTGGACGTGCCGGTCGCCAACGACGAGGACGCGGCGAAGTGCATCGCCGTGCTGGAGAAGGTCGCAGAACAGGTGGACGCGGACCCCGAGTTCGCCGACGTGCTGCTCGAGAAGCCGAGCGTGGCCGGCGTGGACTCGGTGAACAACACCACCATGACGCTGCGGATGTTCGCCAAGACCGCCCCAAACAAGCACTGGGGCATGCAGCGGGCCCTGCTCGAGCGGGCCCATGCCGCCCTGGTCGAGGCAGGCGTCCGCGTCCCCCGTGGCCTCGGCGGCTACGACGCCGACAAGATGTCCTGACCGACCTGAACCGGAACGGAACCGTCCCGGTGGTTCGCGGGGACGGTTCCTTTCCGGTTCGGATGGTCTGTCCCCCTTCCGGTTCACGGGGACGGTTCCCTTCCGGTTCAAGGCTCCGACAAGGGAAGACATGTGAACTGGAAAGGAACCGTCCCCCTTCCGGTTCACGGGGACGGTTCCTTTCCGGTTCGCGAGGTCTGTCCCCATTCCGGTTCAGTTCGGCGCGGGGGCCTTCGCCAGCGTCCGGGTCGAGCCGATGGACGCCGCGATCACGCACGCCATCGCGACGATCTCGACCCAGCTGAGCTGCTCGTGCAGGATGACCAGGGCGGCAAGCGCGGCCACCGCGGGCTCGAGGCTCATCAGGATGCCGAAGACACCGGCCGGAATGCTGCGCCGCGCCACCATCTCCAGGCCGTACGGGATCACCGAGCTCATCACGCCCACGATCGCGGCCAGGCCCAGCACCTGCCACTGCCACATGGACGCGCCTCCGGCGAGCACGCCGGGCACCAGGAACACCAGCGCACCGACCAGGGAACCGACGCTCACCCCGGTGACACCCTCCCAGTACCGGCCGGTCGGCCCGGACAGCACGATGTAGCCCGCCCATGCCGTGCCCGCGAGCAGGGCGAAGCCGATCCCGATCCAGTCGACCGTCGCCGGGAACACTCCCAGCAGCGTCACCCCGATCGCCGCCAGCGCCACCCAGAGAAGGTCCCGGACGCGCCGCGAGCCGACCAGCGCCACCGCCAGCGGGCCGAGGAATTCGATCGTCACCGCCAGCCCGATCGGGATGCGTGCGAAGGACTGGTAGATCGCCCAGTTCATCGTCGCCAGCGCGACGCCGTAGCCCAGCACGACCCGCCACTCGACCCACGTGCGCCCGCGCAACCGGGGACGCGCGAACGCCCAGAAGATCAGCGCCGCCACGGCCATCCGGAGCCAGGCCACCGCCGTCGGCGCAGTGAGGGTGAACAACGACTTCGCGAACGCCGCGCCGACCTGGACGGAGAAGATCGCGCCCAGCACCAGCCACACCGGATTGAGCCAGGCGGGCAGGCCGTCCCGCCTCCCGGACGGGCTCATGCGGGGCCCCCGCGGAGTTGTCCGGGGGAGCGCAGCGGAGGAGCGGAACTCCGTGGGGTGGTATCGGGGCCCCCGCGGAGTTGTCCGGGGGAGCGCAGCGGAGGAGGAGAACTCCGGGGAGCGTTCATGCCAGCGCCGCGCAACGGGCGTGCGCCGGGCAGGTGACGAGGTGGTCGTTGAACAGGCCGACGGCCTGCGCGAATGCGTAGACGATGGTGGGTCCGCAGAACCGGAAGCCGGCCTTCTTCAACTGCTTCGCCAGCACGTCGGTGCGCGGATCGGTGGCGGGCACCTGGGCCAGGTCGGTGGGGTTCCGTTGTACCGGACGCCCGTCCACGGCGCTCCAGATGAAGGCGCTGAACCCGCCCGGATAGTCGGCCTCGATCCGCAGCCAGGCCTGCGCGTTGGTGATCGCCGCCTCGATCTTGCCGCGGTGCCGGACGATGCCCGCGTCCGCGAGCAGCCGGGTCACCTCGGGTTCGCCCCAGGCTGCGACCACGTCCGGGTCGAACCCGGCGAACCCGGCGCGGAACGCGTCCCGCTTGCGCAGGATCGTGTACCAGCTCAGGCCGGCCTGGAACCCGTCCAGCACGAGCTTCTCGTACAGTGCGCGGGCGTCGTGCTCGGGCACTCCCCACTCGTCGTCGTGGTAGGCGACGTAGAGCGCGTCCGTGCCGCACCAGGCGCACCGCTCGCCCATGCCGTCCTCCCACTCGCCGAGTTGGCAGACCCGGGAAGGGTCATAGCCTGCCGTGATCTGACAACTCGGCATGGTAGCGGCGGCGGGGGCCGGGTGAGTCAGCCGTCCTTCTGCAAGCTGAGACTCAACTGACCCTGTGCAGCAAAGACCAAGGTGCAGGTGTAGACGCCCTGGAGCAGCGGGTCATCGTTTGCGCCCGGGTCGGTGACCATGTACGTGTGGCCACCGACACTCGCCCCGGCCCCGACCAGCGGCGAGACCGAGACCACCCGGCGATCGCTTGTGCTGCCGGCGGGCAGGTCGGGGAACTCGGCCGTGCTTCCGTCGGCGAAGTACAACCTGATCTGCGTGAGATCGTCCGTGGCGGCGTTCCGCACCCGAATCGCCACTCGGTGGATCGCCACGGACGGCAGGATCGTCGCCGACGGGCTCGACCGCCCGGACTCCGCCGCGAATCGCGCAACGGTGCTCCCCCGGGCGTCGAGCAGCGCCAGCGAGTCCCCGTCGCGCTGCACCCGCGTCGTGTCCGTCAGCGCCTTCTCGAATCGCTGCTGCTGCGTGGTGTTGCAGCCCACGTCGGTGTGCGCCCCCCAGTTGCTGAACGACAGCCGGTCGCCCTCCAGCCGGTAGTCGGCGCCGACGCCATTGCAGGGGTCGGCACCGGACACCGTCGTCGCGTCGAACACCAGCCACGGCACCCGCTCCCCGTTCATCGTCGGGCCGACCTGTTCGACCGGCCGGCCCCCGATCTCAGTCGCGAGCCAGCGCGTCCCGGTCAAGTCCGGGGACGAAACCATCGGCGAGGCCACCGGCACCGCAGGCACCACGCCGGGCCGGTTCAGGTACCAGACGCCGACCCCGGCGACGAGCAGCGCTGCGGCGGCCACGGCGAGCCAGCGCCACGTGGGGCGCCGGGCCGGCTCTCGTCCCATCGCCTCACCGCGCGCGACGACCTCGTCCACATCGACCGGAAGCGCCGGTCGCTCGGACGCTGCCCTCCGCAGCCCCTCGGCGAAGACCTTCTCGATGTCGTCCATCACTGCCGTCCTTGGTTCAGGCGCGACCGCAACTGCCGGGTCGCACGGTGGACGTGGGAGCGCGCGGTGGCCTCCGCGCAACCGAGAGTGGTGGCGATCTCGCCGTAGTCGAGGTCGGCCCAGAACCGCAGCACGACCGCGGCCCGCTGCACGGGCTTCAGTTCACCGCACAGTCGCCAGACCTCGTCGGACGCCGCGAGCGCGTCGGCCGCGTCCGGGCTGGCCGGCGCCGCGCGCAGCCGCTCGGGTTCGGCCACCAGCAGCGAACGGGGCCGCCGGCGGATCACACCGAGGCAGGCGTTCACCACGCTCCGGTGCACGTAGGCCTCGAACTCGTCGCCCGTCGGCAGGTCGTCCCAACGCCGGTAGAGCCCCACGAACGCGTCCTGAACCGCGTCACGCGCGTCCTCCGCGTTGCGGGTGATCAGCCAGGCCAGATCGCCGAACCGGTCGCTGCGGGCGCGCACGAACTCAGTGAACGACGCGTGCCCAGCCTCCACCGCCAGCCCCGTCCTGCCGAGTTCTGCTCCCACGCCCCTGAACAAGTCGCCGGGGACGAGGTTCGTTGCACCCCCTCGCCGAGCGCCACCCAATTGCACCGAGAACCAGCCCCTGGCGCTGGCTTTCGAACACGCAGGGTGGCCCTCGATGGGAATTCGGTGCGCGGCGAGAACGCGGACGTCCTAGGGTCAGGGTATGGAAGCACCCTGGGTCAGGCACTACCAGCCGGGGGTCCCGGCCGAGATCGAACTCCCCACCGAGTCGCTGGTGGCGCTGTACGAGCGCTCCGTCCGGGAGGCCGGCGACTCCGTCGCCACCGAATTCTTCGGACGCACCACCACCTACGCCGAGCTCGGCGAACAGATCGAGCGCGCCGCGGAGGGCCTGCACCGGCTCGGCGTGACCGCCGGCGACCGGGTCGCGATCGTGCTGCCGAACTGCCCCCAGCACGTGGTGGCGTTCTACGCGATCCTGCGGCTAGGCGCGGTCGTGGTCGAGCACAACCCGCTCTACACCGAGCGCGAACTGCGCCACATCTTCGAGGACCACGCCGCCCGCGTCGCGATCTGCTGGGACGTGGCCGCGCCCAAGCTCAAGGCCCTGCCCGAGGACATCCCGCTGCGCCACATCGTCTCGGTGAACCTGCTGAACGCCTTCCCGAAGCTGAAGAAGCTGGCCCTGCACCTGCCGGTGAAGAAGCTGCGGGAGACCCGGGACCGGCTGACGAAGCCCGCCCCGGGCACGATGAGCTGGGAGAAGCTGCTGGCCGCGCCGCGCCTCGCCGCGTCCCACTCGAGGCCGGGCGTGCATGACCTGGCCGTGATCCAGTACACGTCCGGCACCACCGGCGTTCCCAAGGGCGCGATGCTCAGCCACTACAACCTGTTCGCCAACGCGCGACAGGGCGAGGCCTGGATGCACGGCGCGCAGTACCGGAAGGAGACGTTCTACGCGATCCTGCCGCTGTTCCACGCGTTCGGCATGACGTTGTTCCTCACCTACGGCGTGCTCAAGCAGGCCCGGATCGTGCTGTTCCCGGCCTTCGACGTCGACCTGGTGCTGGACGCCGCGAAGAAGTCCCCGCCCACGGTCTACTGCGCGGTGCCGCCGATCTACGAGCGGACCGCGAACCGCGCGAAGGAGCGCGGCGTCTCGCTGAGGTCGGCGAAGTACTGCATCTCCGGGGCGATGAACCTGCCCGACGACGTGGTCGAGTTGTGGGAGTCAGTCTCGGGAGGGCTGCTGGTCGAGGGTTACGGCATGACCGAGGCGTCCCCGGTGTGCCTGGGCAACCCGTTCGCCCCGTCCCGGCGGACGGGGACGATCGGCGTCCCCTTCCCCAGCACGTTCATGAAGGTGGTCGACACCGAGGACCCGACTCGCGAGGTGGCGCAGGGCGAGCGCGGCGAGCTGCTGATCAAGGGCCCGCAGGTGTTCGGCGGCTACTGGAACAACTCTGAGGAGACCACGAGGACGCTGCTGCCGGACGGCTGGTTGCGCACCGGCGACGTGGTCACGGTGGACGCGGACGGTTTCACCACGATCGTCGACCGGGTGAAGGAGTTGATCATCACCGGCGGCTTCAACGTGGCCCCGTCCGAGGTGGAGGCGGTGCTGCGCGGCCACCCGGACCTGAGCGACGCGGCGGTGGTCGGGGTGCCGGCGCCGTCCGGCGGCGAGCGCGTGGTGGCGGTGGTGCTGCTGCGTCCGGGAGCGACGCTGGACGAGGCCGCCCTGAAGGCGTGGTGCCACGAGCGCCTCGCCGGCTACAAGATCCCGCGCGAGATCGTGGCCCTGAACGACCTGCCCCGCTCGATGCTCGGAAAGGTGCTGCGCAAGCAGGTCCGCGAGGAGTTCCTCGCCAACCGCGGGGACGGTTCCTGACCGTCCGGCTTTTCCACAGGTCGGCCGGCCCGTCCCCGGTCAACCGGGGACGGTTCCCGGCGGTCCGGGTTTTCCACAGGCTGGCGCTCGGCAAGGACGATGAGAACTCCGACCGGGAGCATCCGACCTAGTCAGTTCCGGGTTGGACGGACGAGGACGGCCGGTGCCCGCGCCCCTCGGAGAGCAGCTTGACGGCGAAGAGCGGGAGCTGTCCAGCATCTCCCCTTGCCAAGGGCTTGTGGATAAACCGGACCGC
>JAXGTK010000108.1:0-9244 GCA_040774965.1 Propionicimonas sp.
GGGATCGGGGAGGGTGGGGTTCGTTTCTCGGGGAGCGGTGGGGCCCTTCGTGACGCTCGCTGGCGCTCGCTCCTCAGGGGGCGTTCCCCTACCGTTCCGGCCCCCCCTACCGGTCCCTGAGGAGCTTCCGGGTGAGGAACGAACCCGGAAGCGTCACGAAGGGCGGGGGGTTTGCGCGGGAACTCAGCTGATCCGGATGCCGTAGAGCTTCTTGGCGTAGGTGCCGACCACGAGCATGTTGCCGTACACCGCGGGGGACGCCTCGATGTTCTGGCTCAGCTGCAGCGTGGAGTAGTCCTCGCCGGTGTTCGGGTTGAACAGGTGCAGCAGGCCGGAGGAGTCGCCCACGATCCCGTAGGCGTGGCCGTCCGTGCCGGTCAGGATCAGCGGCGAACTCCAGCCGAAGTGCGGCAGCGTCCGCTTCCAGGCCACCGTGCCGGTCTTCCGGTCGAGCGCGAGCAGCGTGCCGGTCTTGTCCGAGCCGGTCTTGGCGATGTTGAAGAACACCAGGTCGGACACCTCGCCCGTGCCCAGCGCCGGGGTGGCCATCAGGCCGCCGTTGACCGCGTCGTTGAAGACCGCGTCGATCTGGTACTTCCAGACGGTCCGGCCGGTGAAGCCGTTGATCTTCTGGATGGTGATCGGGCCCGAGTCCGCACCGGCCTCGCCACGCTTGTCCATCTCGTTGCCCGTGTAGATGTACGGGGTGCCGTTGTCGTCCTCGAGCACGATCGTGGCGTCCGTGTCGTCACCGGTCGGGTGCACCCAGACGACCTGCAGTGTGGTCGCGTCCCAGCAGATGATGTTGCCGTCGTTGTCGCCGGCGTACATCAGGTTGCGGTACGCCGCGGCGGAACTCTCGATGCCGTGGCGAGAGGACCAGGGCGTGTTGTAGTTCAGCTTGGTGAACGTGGGGTTCACGCTCACCGTCTTCGCCACCGGGTCGAAGGTCGCGTTCAGCTTCACCTTGTAGACCAGGCCGTTCTCGGCCGGTTCGATCAGGGTGTCCGTGGCCGCGTTCACCAGCGAGGAGGAGTCGAACGCGCCCCAGTCGCGCGGGGCGCCCGGGTCGGAGCCGTCCCAGCCGGACACCTCCTTGTTCTGGATCAGGTCGAAGATCCGGTACCGCCAGGTGCCGGTCTTGTCACCGTTCTGGTTCAGCCCCATGCCGGAGTAGAGCAGCGGGTAGCCCCGCGGGTCGATCGAGCCGGTGCCCTTGAACGCCCAGCCCACCTTGATCGGCGGCTTGGTCTGTTCGCCGGTGGCCAGGTCGAGCCGGTAGACGTTGCCGTCCACGACCGGGTAGATCACCTCGACGAAGTTCGGGTCGTCGATCTGGGCCTGGCTGAGCCCCATGGCCTCCTTGGTGGCCGTCGGCCAGTTCACCAGCAGGGGCTGGCCCGTCCACCCGGCGCCCGCCCAGTGCGAGCCCTCCGCGTAGACGTCGCCGGTGTCCTGCGTCCAGACGACCTGCATCTTCTTCTGGGTGACGTCGGTGGTGCCGTACACGGGCGCGTCGCGGTAGTTGTTGCCGCGGAACGTGAGCACGCCGGGGATCTTCGTGTAGGTGGACGAGTCGCCGAACGCCACCTGCTGGCTCGGGTCGTAGTTCTTGATCACCTGGTTGGAGCCGTCCAGCACCTTCCAGGTGACGTCGCCGCTGGAGTCGATGATCGGGCGGCTGTACGTCCCGTCCCCGTCGCTGGTGGGCGCGGTCCAGCCGGGCAGCTTCGACAGGTCGAGCGCGAGCTTCGCCGGGTCGGTCTCCGAGTTGTGGGACGGGGTGCTGGTCGCGGTCGGCGAGTTCGGACGCTCACCCGGCACCACCGTGTCAGGGGTCGTGCAGGCCGCCAGCGCGACCAGCATCGACGCGCCGACCGCCACGGCCGCCACCCGCGAACCACCCAACCTCGCCATACGAACGCCCTTCCGGGAGCAGGAATCCATCGGGGAGTCTACGTGGCGTCCCGGACGCCTCCGGCGACGACGAACGGGCCACCTGGCTCGAATTGGCCTTGGCACGCGCCTGCGGGGACGCGAAGAGTGGAGCCGGGCCGAACGGGACGCGCGCCGCGTCCGCAGGCAGGAATTCGAGGAGGAATCATGGCCAGACGCCCGGACGACATCCCCACCCGGGTCTTCGACTGGGGAACCATCAAGTGGCTGGTGGCCTCCGATGTGGGCGACGACGCCGGCATCACGGTCGGCGAGGTGATCATCTACCCCGGCCAGGGGCACGCGCCGCACACCCACGAGGCCGAGGAGGTGCTCTACGTCATCAGTGGTGAGGGTTCCCAGACCGTCGGCGAGGGCACCGAGCCGTTCCCGGTCGTCGCCGGTGACGCCGTGTACGTCCCCTACGGCGCGGTGCACTCCACCTACAACACGTCGTGGTCGCCGATGCGGCTGATCGCGATCTACAACCCGAAGGGCCCCGAGAAGGTGCTGGACGAACTGCCCGACGCCACGATCCTCGCCCCGGGGGTGCCGCCGGCCTGGCGCAAGGCCTGAACGCGTCCGTCCGGACGACCACCGAACCGTGAGGCTCAGCCGAGCGCCGTGACCAGCACGAAGGCGGTGGTCAGGCCGATCTCGACCAGGCCAACGGCCATCGGTCGGACGGTGCGCCGGGTGGCGAGGCGCGGGA
Source organism: Propionicimonas sp. (assembly GCA_040774965.1). Lineage (GTDB taxonomy): Bacteria > Actinomycetota > Actinomycetes > Propionibacteriales > Propionibacteriaceae > Propionicimonas. Next base: position 2,648 of record JAXGTK010000108.1, read on the forward strand.
GCAGCCACGTCCGTGCCGTCGCCAGGCCGAACAGGACCGCCCACCCGGGTGTGAGGGCACCGGCCGCCGCCGCGATCGCGGTGGTCGCCAGAGCAGCGGCGTGCCAGCCGATCGAGGCGGCGAGCCAGCCGGTGTGGCCCCGCTCGCGGATCATCGTCTTCACGTGCAGGACGGTGCCGAACAGGTAGGCGAACACCAGCGCGGTGTGCACGAGCGCGTTCGTGCCGGCCGGGGTGCCGAGGCCGCCCAGCAGCGCGTCGGGCGTGACGAACCGGGTCACGAGCGTCATCAGGCTCGCGGCGGCCACGGTCAGCGCGCCGCTGGCCACGCTGCGCTCCCGGCGGGTTCCGGCCAGCCACAGCGCCGGTACCACCAGCACCGCGAACGGCGGCACCCAGCCCAGCAGGCCGGGCCCGACCAGCACCAGCGAGACCGCCGCCAGTGTCGAGGCGAGCAGCGTCCAGGCGAGCAGCGGCGTCCGTGCGGACGGACGGCGGCTCGGCGGCGCCTTCAGCCAGGCGGTCATCGCGTTGAAGGCGAGGTAGCCGGCGACCCAGCACCCGATGACCGCGGCGAGGCCGGGCTCGGCGGGAGCTGCGTCCCCGATCCTGAGAATGAGGCCGACGACCACGGGGAGCGCGAGCATGAACCACGCGCCGTGCTGTCGTGGCACCCAACCGGCCGACCCGCGGAATCGGCCCGATCGCGCATTCCGGCGGCTGACGCCGGGCATTTCGCGGGGCACGGACCCGATGCTAACGGTTCCTCCCGGGACACGGTCCGGCGCGGCTCGAACCCCTAGCCAGACGATGGTAGGGGAAACCTGAGAAAAGGCTGTGTCATCTGGACGGGTGACCGCGGATGCCCTACGATTTTTCCATCTAGCTCATTTCGGGGGGGGAGGAGCAAGATGCGCTACATCATGCGTATCAGCGGAATGATTGTCGGGGTCCTTCTGGGAAGCGCCGTTCTGGCGTCGGTCCTGGGCCAGTACACCATCCGGTACGCCGCCACGGCGGGTCTGGATGCGGGCGCAGTCTTCGTGGGGCTGGCCACCATGGGGTTCATGGTCGCCATCCTGACGAGGGAGGCCTGGCTGGCAGCCTGATCGTTCACGATGCGTGGGCCGGTGTCCTTCGGGACGTCGGCCCACTGTCGTTCCCGGGTCCCGATCAGAGCGGATGACGGGAATCGAACCCGCATGACCAGCTTGGAAGGCTGGGGCTCTGCCATTGAGCTACATCCGCGTGCGGCCAAGAGTAACGGAACCGGCGCGCGCGCCCGACCGCCGGGAGCGGGCCGGGGTGCCACGGGGGCCGATATGACCTGCGCAGCCGGGCTGGCTAACATTGGCGGGTCTGCCTATATCCGATCAGGAGCCTGCCTTGTCCAGCACCGTCGAGAAGCTCGGCCCGTCCCGCGTCAAGCTCACCGTTGAGATCCCCTTCGCCGACCTGAAGCCTCACCTCGACAAGGCGTACCAGGAGATCGCCAAGCAGGTCACCATCCCCGGCTTCCGCAAGGGCAAGGTGCCGAACCTGGTGATCGACCAGCGCTTCGGCCGGGGGATGGTGCTGCAGGAGGCCATCAACGCCGCGCTGCCGACCGCCTTCGAGGCCGCGGTGGCAGAGGCCGAGGTCGTGCCGCTGGGCGAGCCCCAGGTGGAGATCACCAGGCTCGAGGACGGCGACCTGGTCGAGTTCACCGCCGAGATCGACGTGCGTCCGGAGTTCACGGTGCCTGCCTTCAGCAAGCTCAAGGCCACCGTCGACGCCAAGCGTCCGGTCGCCGACGAGGTCGACGAGCGGATCAGCACGCTGCAGCAGCGCTTCGCCACGTCCACCGAGGTCGAGCGTCCGGCCGCCGAGGGCGACCAGGTCACCCTCAACCTCGTCGGCACCCGCGACGGCGAGCCGCTGCCCGACGCGACCGCCGACGGTGTCACGTACGTGATCGGCTCCGGCGGCATGATCGACGGGCTCGACGAGGCCGTCACCGGCCTGGCCGCGGGCGAGGAGGCGACCTTCGCGTCCACGCTGGTGGGCGGGCCGCTGGAGGGGGAACCCGCGGACATCACCGTGACCGTGTCCAAGGTGTCCGAGCAGACGCTTCCCGAGGTGGACGACGAGTTCGCCCAGCTGATCTCCGAATTCGACACCGTCGAGGAGATGCGCGCCGACCTCGCCGCGAGCGTCGAGCAGATGGTCGCCGCGGAGCAGGTCGCCAGTGGCCGCGACAAGGTGCTCGAGGCGCTCGTCGACGCGACGGAGTTCGACGTTCCCGAAGGCGTGCTCGGTGCGGAGATCGCGTCCCGCAAGGAGCAGATCAACGACCAGTTGCTGCGTGCCGGCCTCACCCTCGAGCGCTACCTCGAGCAGTCCGAGGAGGAGGCCGAGACCCCCGAGGAGTTCTGGGCCGAGATCGAGAAGTCGACCGAGCGCAGCCTGAAGGCGCAGCTGATCCTCGACAAGGTCGCGGACGACTCCGAGGTCGGCGTTGAGCAGGCCGACCTCTCCGAGCTGCTGGTGCGCAAGGCCGCCCAGAACGGGACCAGCCCCGAGCAGGAGGCGCAGCACATGATGGAGCACAACCACGTGGGCGCCTGGATGCAGGAGATCCGCCGCAACAAGGCCCTCGTCCTGATCGTGTCCGAGGCCAAGGTCACCGACACCGACGGCAACCCGGTCGACCTCTCCGGCGCGGTCGCCGAGGCCGAGCCCGAGGCCGAGTAACCACCGATCCACGCGGCGCCGCCACCTCCGGGGGGCGGCGCCTGCTGCGTCCCGGCGGGCTCAGGCCGGCTGGGCGACAACCCGGGCGCCGCGCCGCGCGGACACGACGGCGGCGAGGACGCCGAGCAGCGCCCCGACCCCGAAGGTGACCTGGGTGCCGATCCCCGCTCCCACCGGATCGGTGACCGACCCGGCCACGGCGATCGCGGTGCCGCTGAACAGCATGGCCATCACCGAGGCCCCGGTGATCTGGCCGACGTTGCGGGCAAGGCTCAGCACTCCGGAGACCGCTCCCTGGGCCTGCGGCCCGGCCGAGCGCATCACCGCGGTGTTGTTGGCAGCCATGAACAGCTGGTTGCCCGGGGTGAGGATGATGCTCGCGACGAGGAAGCCGGGCAGGCCGAACCAGGCGGGCAGGACCGCGAGCGCGGCCATCCCCAGGGCCATCTCGGCCAGTCCGATGGTGGTGACCAGGTGGGTGCCGAAGCGGTCGACCAGTCGTCCGGCGGGCGCCCCCGCCAGGACGGCGACCACCGGACCGACGGCCATCGCCAGGCCGAGGGCGGTTGGCTCCAGCCGGAGCGCGCCGCTGAGGTAGTACGGCCCGATCACCATGTTGGTCATCATGATCAGCGAACCGAGCAGGGCGACGGCCAGTTGCGGGAACACCCGGACGCTGCGCAGCCGCACGAGGTCGACCAGCGGCGCGGCCGCGCGTCGTTCGAGCGCGAGGAAGCCGAACAGGCCGGCGACGGCCAGGGCCAGCAGCAGCGACGTGCCCACCCAGCCGCCCGGCTGCAGGGTGACGGCCACCGCGTAGGCGGTCAGCACCACCGCCAGCGTGAGGGTGCCCGGCAGGTCGGAGCCGGCGCCCCCCGCCGTCGTCGGGGCGTGGCGCGGCACGGCGAGGCTCACCAGGGCGAGAGCGACCAGGGCGAGGGCGGCCAGCGCCGCGAACACCGCGGGCCAGCCCAGGCTGCCCAGCAGGACACCGCCGAGGGCCGGTCCGAGCGCCATCCCCGCCGCCGTGGCTGCGCCCAGCGTCCCCATGGTCGCGCCGACCCGGTCGGCGGGTACCGTCTCGCGGACCAGGGCCACGGTCATGGCCAGCATCGCGGCGGCGCCGGAACCCTGCAGGATCCTTGCCGCGACGATCACCGCGAGGCTCGGGGCGAACGCAGCCAGCACGGCGCCGGCGGTGAACACCGCGGTGCCGCCGATCAGGACCCGGGTGCGTCCGATCTGGTCGCCGAGCCGTCCCGCGGGCACGATCAGGATGGTGGTGGCCAGCAGGTAGGCCAGGATCACCCACTGTACTGCACCCAGGGGAGCGCCGAAGTCTGTCGCGATGGTGGGCAGCGCGACGTTGGCGATGCTGCTGCCGAGGGCGGAGACGGTGGTTGCCGTGGCGAGGGCGGCGACGACCAGGCCGGAACGGCGCGGGACCGCGCTGATTTCGTTGTGCATTCAACCATGTTCGGGAGTTGTCCAACGGGTTGGCAACTTGAGTTGCCGGAACAGGGACGGTGCGGTGGGATGGGCCCATGGGTGAGGAATCCGCCGGGACGGAACTGCTGATGGGCCGGGTCGGCCCGCGACTGCGTCAACTCCGGGAGGAGCACGGCCTCACCCTGGCCGAGTTGTCCCGGGACACCGGGATCTCCCGGAGCACCCTGTCCCGGCTGGAGAACGGCCAGCGCAGGCCGACCCTCGAACTGCTGCTGGCGTTGAGCAGCAATTACCGGCTCCGCATCGACGACCTGGTCGGCCTGCCCGAGCCCGCCGACCCCCGGGTGCGGCTGCAGCCACGCCGGGTCAACGGCAGGATCGTCGTCCCGCTGACCCGCACCGCCAGCAGCGTGCAGGCCTGGAAGATCGACCTGCCCGCGTCGAACCGTCCGCCCAGGCCCCGGGCCCACGAGGGCTACGAGTGGCTCTACGTCCTGCACGGCAGGGTGCGGTTGGTGCTCGGCGACCAGGACCTCGTCCTGGAGACCGGCGAGGCGGCCGAGTTCGACACCCGGGTGCCGCACTGGTTCGGTTCGACCGGGCGAGGCAGCGCGGAGCTGATCAGCCTCTTCGGCCGCCAGGGCGAGCGGATCCACCTGCGCGCGGGCGAGGGCGGCGTGCCCCGGGAGTGACGCGTCCCACGGCCGCGCGGCCGTGCGCCGTCAGCGAACAGGCGACTGAACAGCGCCGAAATGACGGCGCCAGCGGGTAGGTTCGCCTCCGTGAACGAACATCGAGCCATTCAGCGCGGCCTGTCGATGGCTGCCGGTCCCGGCGGCATCGGCATGACCGACAACGTCTACCAGGCCCTGCTCGCCAACCGGATCATCTTCCTGGGTTCCGAGGTCAAGGACGAGAACGCGAACGCCATCTGCGCGCAGATGCTGCTGCTCAACGCGGAGGACCCGGCCAAGGACATCTACCTCTACATCAACTCTCCCGGCGGCTCGGTCGACTCCGGCATGGCGATCTACGACACCATGCAGTGGATCTCCAACGACGTCGCGACCGTCGCGATGGGCCTGGCCGCCTCGATGGGCCAGTTCCTGCTCTCCGCCGGCGCCAAGGGCAAGCGGTTCGCCCTGCCGCACAGCCGGATCATGATGCACCAGCCGTCCGGTGGCCTCGGTGGCACGGCGTCCGACATCCGGATCCAGGCCGAGCAGTCGCTGCACATCAAGAAGACCATGTCGGGCCTGATCGCCGAGCACACCGGGCAGACCGTCGAGCAGATCGAGAAGGACTCCGACCGCGATCGCTGGTTCACCGCCGAGGAAGCGCTCGAGTACGGCTTCATCGACCACGTCTACGAGCGCGCCTCGCAGATCAAGACCGCCGCCCCGAACCAGTGAGGACCGAGATGAACACCCTGCCTTCTTCGGTGGCCCCGGCCGGCCCCAGCATGGACTACTACATCCCGCAGTGGGAGGAGCGGACCTCGTACGGCGTGCGGCGGGTCGACCCGTACACCAAGCTGTTCGAGGACCGGATCATCTTCCTCGGCACGCCGATCAGCGACGACATCGCCAACGCCGTGATGGCGCAGTTGCTGTGCCTGCAGTCGATGGACCCGGAGCGTCCGATCAGCATCTACATCAACTCCCCGGGCGGCTCGTTCACCGCGCTCACCGCGATCTACGACACGATGCGCTACATCAAGCCCGACGTGCAGACGATCTGCCTGGGCCAGGCCGCGTCCGCCGCCGCCGTGCTGCTCGCCGCGGGCACCAAGGGCAAGCGGCTGGCGCTCCCGAACAGCCGGATCCTGATCCACCAGCCGGCCACCGAGGGCGGCTACGGCCAGTCCTCCGACCTGGAGATCCAGGCCAAGGAGATCATGCGCATCCGGACGCTGATGGAGGGCATGCTCGCCGACAACACCGGCCAGACCACGGCGAAGATCAGCCACGACATCGAGCGGGACAAGTACCTGACCGCGGAGGAAGCGGTCGAGTACGGGATCGTCGACGACATCCTGACATCCCTGAAGGACGTACCTCACTGATTTCTGCACTCGGCCCTCCCCGCCGAAGTGGGATGGCCGGGCTAGGGTTGACAGGCATAGACGGACGGAAGGGCACGACGTGGCACGCATCGGCGAGACCTCGGACCTGCTGAAGTGCTCGTTCTGCGGGAAGAGCCAGAAGCAGGTCAAGAAGCTCATCGCGGGGCCCGGGGTGTACATCTGCGACGAGTGCATCGACCTGTGCAACGAGATCATCGAGGAGGAGTTCGCTGAGACCAGCGACTCCGGCCTGCTCGACGAACTGCCCAAGCCCACCGAGATCCGCGAGTTCCTGGACGCCTACGTGATCGGTCAGGAGACCGCCAAGAAGGCCCTCGCCGTCGCCGTCTA
>JAXGTK010000109.1:0-9206 GCA_040774965.1 Propionicimonas sp.
AGATGTGGATCAGCGAGCCGACTCCGGTGACCAGCAGCGCGAACAGGATCGACAACTGGTCGACCAGCAGCCCGGCGGACACGTGCCACATGCCGGTGGTGATCCAGTCGAACATCGGTACGGCCACCGCGCGCGCCTCCGGCGCGCTCTGCAACTGCTGGGCGAACAGGCAGGTCGCGATGCTGAAGCTGAACAGGACGGCGGCCACCGCCAGCCAGTGGCCGACGCGGTCGAGGATGCGGCCGAACAGCAACAGGACCGCCGCGACCACGGCGGGCACCGCGATCATCAACCAGGCGTAGCTGAACATGCCGGTCGCAGCCACCGGGGCGAGGGTTTCCAGGGTGATCATCGTTCCCTCACAGCTTCAGCAGGTTCGCCGCGTCCACCGAGGTGGACCGCCGGGTGCGGTAGATGGTGATGATGATGCTCAGGCCGACGACGACCTCGGCGGCGGCCACCACCATGACGAAGAACGTGGCCACCTGTCCGTCCAGGCCGCCGCGGGCCAGCGCGAAGGTCACCATCACGAGGTTCGCCGCGTTCAGCATCAGCTCCACCGACATGAAGGCGACCAGCGCGTTGCGCCGGATCATCACGCCGATGGTGCCGATCGTGAACAGGATCGCGGCCAGGTAGAGGTAGTAGTCGGGGCTCACTCGTCGTCCTCCTCGGCCTCGCCGGACGCCATCTGGTCGAAGGCGGCGGCGGTGGTGCGGCTCAGTGCGGGCGCGTCGACGATCGCGCCGCGCTCGGCCAGCGTGGTCGACACCGAGGCCTCGCTGATCGTGCCGTCGGGCAGCAGTGCGGGCGTCGCGATCGAGTTGTGCCGGGCCAGCACGCCGGAGTTCGGCAGCGACCCGGGGTGGGCGCCGGTCTCGGCGTAGGCGCGCATCCTGGCGTCCGCCAGGTCCCGCTGGGTGGGCCTGGGCCGCGTGCGGGCGTGCTGGCCGAGCACCATGGCGCCGACCGCAGCCGTGATCAGCAGGGCCGAGGTGAGCTCGAAGGCGAACACGTAGCGGCCGAAGATCAGTGCGGCGAGCGACTCGACGTTGCCGCCGTACGCGGCGTTCGCCTCGTCCAGCCCGACGTCCGGGCCGCCCTGCAGCGCACTGCCGATCCCGAACACGATCAGGCCGAGCATGCCGATCCCGGCGAGCCAGGCCGCGAACTTCTGGCCCTTCAGGGTCTCCACCATCGAGTCCGGTGTGTCGACGCCGACCAGCATCAGCACGAACAGGAACAGCATCATGATCGCGCCGGTGTAGACGATGATCTGCACGAAGGTCAGGAACATCGCATTCAGCGAGGCGTAGAGGACGGCGAGGTTCACCATCACGAACGCCATGCTCAGCGCCGCGTAGACGGCCTTCCGGAAGAACAGCAGGCCGAGCGCTCCGAGCACCATCAGCGGCGCGACGATCCAGAACGTGATCTCCTGGCCGATCATCGGGCGCCTCCCGTGGTGTCGCCGACCACCGGGGTGCGGTTGTCGGGCGTCCCGGTGCTGGGCAGGCCGAGGAAGTAGTCCTTCTCGTCGTCCCCCAGCCGGCGCGGGTGCGGCGGCTCCTCCATGCCGGGCAGGAGCGGGGCGAGCAGCCGGTCCTTCGTGTAGATCATCTTCTCCCGGCTGGTGTCGGCCAGCTTGAAGTCGTTGGTCATGGTGAGCGCCCGGGTCGGGCACGCCTCGATGCACAACCCGCACAGGATGCAGCGCAGGTAGTTGATCTGGTAGACGCGGCCGTACCGCTCACCGGGGCTGTAGCGAGCCTCCTCGGTGTTGTCGGCGCCCTCGACGTAGATCGCGTCCGCCGGGCAGGCCCACGCGCACAACTCGCAGCCCACGCACTTCTCCAGGCCGTCGGGCCAGCGGTTCAGCTGGTGCCGTCCGTGGAAGCGGGGAGCGGTGATCTTCTCCTTGCCCTTCTCCGGGTAGCCCTGGGTGAAGGTCTTGCGGAAGATCGTCCGGAACGTGACCCCGAACCCGGCCCACGGGTCGAAGATCCCCATCTACTGCTCCTCTCCGGGCGCCGGTGCGGCGACCTCGGCGGTCGACGGCACCACGTCCTGCATCTCCGGCAGCACCTGGCCCGGCATCGGCGGGACGGGGTAACCGCCGGCGAAGGCGTCGAAGACCTCCGGTGGCGGCTCCTCCTCCGGGACCGGTTTCTCCCCGATGAACATGACCGCGACGATCGCCATCAGCACGATGATGATCGCGCCCCACAGGATCGGCCCCTGCAACAGGCTCTCCTGGCGCAGCGACTGGAAGGTCGCGATCACCACGATCCAGCCGAGCGAGACCGGGATCAGGCCCTTCCAGCCCAGCGTCATGAACTGGTCGTAGCGGAACCGCGGCAGCGTGCCGCGCAGCCACACGAACACCGAGATCAGGAGCTGCACCTTGATCACGAACCAGATCGGGCCCAGCCAGGCGTTGTTCAGCACCGGGACGAGGTTCAGCGGCCAGAACGGCAGGTAGCCGCCGAGGAACAGGGTGGTCGCGACCGCGGAGACGGTGGCCATGTTGATGTACTCGGCGAGGAAGTAGACCGCGTAGCGGAAGCCGGAGTACTCGGTGATGTAGCCGGAGACGAGCTCGGACTCGGCCTCGGGCAGGTCGAACGGCGCACGGTTGGTCTCGCCGACCATCGAGATCGCGTAGACCACGAAGGACGGCAGCAGCAGCAGCCAGTACCAGGACTGCAGGCCGATGTCGACGCCGAACGGGGCCAGCGCCACCCGCTGCGCCTCGACGATGTCGTGGGTGGACATCGAGCCGGCGTAGAGGAAGACCGCCACCAGGGCGAGGCCCATCGCGATCTCGTAGGAGATCATCTGGGCCGAGGAGCGCAGTCCGCCGAGCAGCGAGTACGGCGAGTTGGACGACCAGCCCGCCAGCACGAAGCCGTAGATGCCCACCGACGTCACCGCCAGCAGCACCAGCACGCCGACCGGCAGGTCGGCGAGCTGCAGGTAGGTGTCGACACCGAACATCGTGACCTTGCCGCCGAACGGGATCACCGCCCAGGCGGTGAAGGCCGCGGTCCCGGCGATCATCGGGGCGAGCGTGAACAGCACCCGGTCGACCATGGAGGGCATGAAGTCCTCCTTGATCAGCAGCTTCATGCCGTCGGCCAGCGCCTGGCCGAGGCCCAGCGGGCCGTTCATGATCGGGCCCAGGCGGTGCTACATCCGGCCGACCAGCCGGCGCTCGTACCAGACGTTGAAGATCGTCCAGACCAGCAGGACGACGAACAGGACGACGACCTTGATCAGGACCAGCCACCACGGATCATTCATTCCTCGCCTCCCACGCTCAGCGTGACCTCGTCGCCGAAGACCACGCCCAGTTCGCCCAGCGGCGTGCCGGGCGAGTTCGTCGGCACCCAGACCGCGCCCTCGACCATGCCGGGCGTGACCGCGACCGGCAGGCTGTACCAGCCGGAGCCTCCGCTGACCGCCACCTGGTCGCCGTCGACGACGCCGAGCGCCCCGGCCAGGGCGGGGCTGATCCGCGCGACGGTCGGCTTGGCGGTGGCCGCGAGGGCCTCCTCGCCGTCCTGGCCACGTCCGCCGTCGACCAGCTGCCGCCAGGTGGCCAGCTTCACCGTGGCCTCGCCGTCGGTCACCTTCGGCACCTTGGCGGCCGCGGTGCGCCGGTGGCTCGACCTCGCGGGCCGGGCCGCGGCGGGCCCGGTCTCGACGGGCTCGTCCGTCCGGTCGGACCAGGTGCCCAGCTCGGTGAGTTCGGCGAGCGCCTGCTTCGGCGTCCGGACGCCCAGCGGACGGCCGAGCCCGTCGGCCAGCGCAGCCAGCACGCGCAGGTCGGTCATCGGCGTCGTGGACTGCCTGATCACGGTGTTCACGCGGCCCGGCCGGTGCTCCCAGTCCAGGAACGTGCCGGAGTGCTCCTCGATCAACGCGACCGGGAACACCACGTCCGCCCGTTCGGTGACCTCGGAGACCCTGCTCTCCAGCGCGACCACGAAACCGATGTTCTCGAGCCCGGCGCGGACGTCCGCGGCGTTCGCGAAGTCGGCCGGCTCGAGGCCGGCGACGACCAGCGCCGCCAGCTCGCCGGCCGCGGCCGCGGCCAGCATCCCGGTCGCGTCCATGCCGTCCTCGGCGGGCAGGCCGTCGACCTCCCACGCCGCAGCGACGTCGACGCGAGCGGCGGTGTCGTCAGCGGGGCGGCCGCCGGGCAGCAGCCCGGGCAGGCAGCCCGCCTCGACCGCGCCGCGGTCGCCGGCCCGGCGGGGCACCCAGGCGAGCCGGGCACCGGAGGACTCGGCCACCTCGGCGGCGACCGCGAGCAGCCCCGGCACGAGCGCGGCGCGCTCCCCCACCAGGAGGACGTTCCCCGCGGCCAGGTCGAGCCCGCGCAGGGCGTCCACCTCGGCGCCGGGCACCGTCGGCACCACGGTGGCGTTCAGCTTGGCGCTGCCGTTGCTCGCGAAGGGAGCGATCGTCGTGACCGACAGCCCCTTCTTGCGGACGGCCTTGCGCAGTCGCAGGAAGATCAGCGGGGACTCGTCCTCGGGCTCGAAGCCCACCAGCACCACGTGCCCCGCGGTCTCCAGGTCGGTGTAGGTGACCCCGTCGCCGAGCGCCCTCCCGGCCACGTTCGCGGCGAGGAACGCCTCCTCGTCGGCGCCGGTCGGCCGGCTGCGGAAGTCGATGCTGTTCGTGCCGAGCACGGCCCGGGCGAACTTGCTGTAGCCGTACGCGTCCTCGAGGGTGAGCCGGCCGCCGGTGAGCACCCCGGCGCTGCCGCCCGCCGCGGCCAGGCCGGCCACGGCGGCGTCGATGGCCTCGGGCCAGGACGCGACCCGCAGCGCGCCGTCCTCACGGATCAGCGGCCGGGTGAGCCGGTCGTCGCCGCGGGCGGAGACGAACGCGAAGCGGCCCTTGTCGCAGTTCCACTCCTCGTTCACCTCCGGGGCCTCGCCGGCGAGGCGGCGCTTCACCTGGAAGTGGCGGTGGTCGGTGCGCAGCTGGCAGCCGCCCGCGCAGTGCTCGCAGGTCGTGGTGGTGCTGACCAGGTCGAAGGGGCGGCTCTGGAAGCGGTAGGCCGCCGACGTCAGGGCGCCGACCGGGCAGATCTGCACGACGTTGCCGGAGAAGTACGAGTTGTACGGGTCGTCGGCGTACCGGCCGACCTGCTGCAGCGCACCGCGCTCGACCAGCTCGATGAACGGGTCGCCGGAGATCTGCTCGGAGAACCGGGTGCACCGCGCGCACAGGACGCAGCGCTCGCGGTCGAGCAGGATCTGCGCGGAGATGTTCACCGGCTTCGGGTAAGTGCGCTTCACGCCCTCGTAGCGGGACTCGCCGCGGCCGTTCGCCAACGCCTGGTTCTGCAGGGGGCACTCGCCGCCCTTGTCGCAGATCGGGCAGTCGAGCGGGTGGTTGATCAGGAGGAACTCCAGCATGCCCTTCTGGGCCTTCTTCGCCACCTCGGAGGTGTGCTGGGTCCTGATCTGCATGCCGGGCGCGCACTCGAGCGTGCAGGACGCCTGGGGCTTGGGGAAGCCGCGGCCGTTGCCGGCGTCCGGCACCTCGACCATGCACTGGCGGCACGCGCCGACCGGGTCGAGCAGCGGGTGGTCGCAGAACCGCGGGATCGCGATCCCGATCATCTCGGCGGCGCGGATGGCGAGGGTGCCCTTCGGCACCTCCACCTCGATGCCGTCGATGGTGACCGTGATGGTCTCCACCGGGGTCGCCGCCGCGGGCTTGGTCTGGACGCTCACTGGTGTGCTCCATTCGTGTCCGGCACCTCGAACAGGGCGCTGCGACCGTACGGGAAGAGTTCCCACGCGGGCGTGGTGTAGCCGGCCTCGAACTCGCTGCGGAAGTGCCGCACCGCACTGGTCACGCAGGCGACCGCGCCGTCGGCGAGCGCGCAGAACGACTTGCCGCCGATGTCGTCGCAGATGTCGAGCAGCTTGTCCACGTCCCCGTCCTCGGCCTGGCCGGCCTCGAACTTCTTCAGCAGCTGGACGAGCCACCAGTTGCCCTCGCGACAGGGCGTGCACTTGCCGCACGACTCGTGCTTGTAGAACTCGACCCAGCGCAGCGTGGTGCGCACCACCGAGGTGGTCTCGTCGAAGATCTGCAGGGCCTTGGTGCCCAGCATCGACTTCACCGACGCCATGCCCTCGTAGTCGAGCGGCACGTCGAGGTGCTCCGGGGTGAGGATCGGGGTGGACGAACCGCCCGGCGTCCAGAACTTCAGCTCGTGGCCGGCACGGACGCCGCCGGAGAGCCTGAGCAGCTCGCGCAGCGTGATGCCCAGCGGGGCCTCGAACTGGCCGGGACGCACGACGTGCCCCGACAGCGAGTAGATCGTCATGCCCTTGGACTTCTCGGTGCCCATCGAGCCGAACCAGGCGGAGCCGTTCTGCACGATCGACGGAACGCTGGAGATCGACTCCACGTTGTTGATCACCGTCGGGGACGCGTACAGGCCCGCGACCGCGGGGAACGGCGGCCGCAGCCGCGGCTGGCCGCGCCGTCCCTCGAGGGAGTCGCGCAGCGCCGTCTCCTCGCCGCAGATGTAGGCGCCCGCACCGGCGTGCACGACGATGTCGAGGTCGTAGCCGGAACCGAGGATGTCGGTGCCGAGGTAGCCGGCGTCGTAGGCCTCCTGCACCGCCTGCTGCATCCGCCGGATCACGTGCAGCACCTCGCCGCGGATGTAGACGAACGCGGTGTGGCAGCCGATCGCGTAGGAGGCGATGATCATGCCCTCGACCAGGGTGTGCGGGCTGGCCAGGAGCAGCGGCATGTCCTTGCAGGTGCCCGGCTCGGACTCGTCGGCGTTCACCACCAGGTACTTCGGGTTCGGGTTGTCCTTCGGCACGAAGCTCCACTTCATGCCGGTCGGGAAGCCCGCACCGCCGCGACCGCGCAGGCCGGAGTCCTTGACCAGGTCGGTGACCTCGGACGGGGTCATCTTCAGCGCCTTGCCGATGGCCCGGTAACCGCCCGCGGCCTTGTAGGCGTCCAGCTTCCAGGACGCCTCCGTGCCCCAGTTCGCGGAGAGGACGGGGGTGAGGGTGTCGGTCATGCGGGATCCTCCGGGTCCGGCGCGGCCCAGCCGTTGGCGTCCGCGATCGACTTGCCGAGCAGCGAGGCCTGGCCGGCGCTCGGGCCCTCGTCGGCACGACCGTCGGGGAAGCCGGCGAGCACACGTTCGGCCTCGCGCCAGCTGGTGATCGTGGCGCCGCGAGTGGAGTGGACCTCGCGGCCCGCGGCGAGGTCGTCGAGCAACTGCTCGGCCTTCTCGGGGGTCATGTGGTCCATGAACTCCCAGTTGACCATCATCACGGGCGCGAAGTCGCAGGCCGCGTTGCACTCGACCCGCTCCAGGCTGAAGTTGCCGTCGGGCGTGGTCTCGTCCACCCCGATGCCCAGCTTCTCGCTGACCCGCTCCAGCAGGGCGTCCCCACCCATCACGGCGCACAGCGCGGTGGTGCAGACGCCGACGTGGTGCTTCCCGCCCGGACGCCGCCGGTACATCGTGTAGAAGGTCGCGACGCCGGAGACCTGGGCGGTGGTGACGCCCAGCACCTGTGCGCACGCCTCGATGCCCGCCGGGGAGATCCGGCCGTCCACGCTCTGCACGAGGTGCAGCATCGGCAGCAGCGCCGAACGCGGCTGCGGGTAGCGACCGGCCAGCTCGCGCAGCTCGGCCATCGTGGTCTCGTCGATGTTCGTGCTGGTGTCGGTCATGTCCACCTCACCCGAGTCCGGGAAGAAGGACTGGAACTCGTGACCGCTCATCGGTCCACGCCTCCCATCACGGGGTCGAGGGAACCGATCGCCACCACGACGTCAGCGATCATGCCGCCCTCGCACTGGATCGGTACGGACTGCAGGTGGTTGAACCCTGGGTCGCGCATGTGGGCGCGGTAGGGACGGGTGCCGCCGTCGGAGACGACGTGGCAGCCCAGTTCGCCCTTGGGGCTCTCGATCGGCACGTACGCCTGGCCGGCCGGGACGCGGAAGCCCTCGGTGACCAGCTTGAAGTGGTGGATCAGCGCCTCCATGGACTCGCCCATGATGTGCTTGATGTGCTCGTGGGAGTTGCCCTGACCGTCCGGGCCGACCGCGAGCGTGGCGGGCCAGGCGATCTTCGGGTCGTCCACCATCACCGGCTGTCCGGTGGACGCCTCGAGGCGGTCGGTGGCCTGCCTGACGATCTTCAGGCTCTCCCACATCTCGTCGAGGCGCACGCGGAACCGGCCGTACGCGTCCGAGGTGTCCCAGGTGATCACGTCGAAGTCGTAGGTCTCGTAGCCGCTGTAGGGCTGCTGCTTGCGCAGGTCCCAGGCGTAGCCGGTGGACCGCAGCACCGGGCCGGTGACGCCGAGCGCGAAGCACGCGGACAGGTCCTGGTAGCCGATGCCGCACATCCGGCCCTTGAAGATCGGGTTCTCGTTGCAGAACGCCGCGTACTCGGGCAGGTGCTTCTCCAGCCAGCTGATCAGGTCGCGCAGCTGGGCGATGCCGGTCTCGGGCAGGTCGACGGCCACGCCGCCGGGACGGATGTAGGCGTGGTTCATCCGCAGGCCGGTGACCGCCTCGAAGAAGTCGAGGATCATCTCGCGCTCGCGGAAGCCGATCGTCATCACAGTCAGGGCGCCGATCTCCATGCCGCCGGTGCCGATGGCGACCAGGTGGGACGCGATCCGGCACAGCTCCATCATCAGCACGCGGATGTCCTGCGCGCGCTGCGGGATCTGGTCCTCGATGCCGAGGAGCCGCTCGACGGACAGGCAGTAGGCGGCCTCGTTGAACAGCGGCGCCACGTAGTCCATCCGGGTCACGAAGGTAGTGCCCTGCGTCCAGCTCCGGTACTCCATGTTCTTCTCGATGCCGGTGTGCAGGAAGCCGATGCCCGGGCGGATGCTGGTGACCGTCTCGCCGTCGCACTCCACCATCAGCCGCAGCACGCCGTGCGTGGACGGGTGCTGGGGGCCCATGTTGATGACGAGGACCTCGTCGCCGCGCTCGGCCTGCTCGCTCGCGATGTCGGCCCAGTCACCGCCGCCGACGGCGGTGTAGACGGTGCCCTCGGTCTCCTCGCCCGGGTTGGCGTAGAGGTCGCGGTCCTCGGCGCTCATCGGTAGTCCCTCCGCTGGTCGACCGGCGGCACGGTGGTGCCCTTGTACTCGATCGGGATACCGCCGAGCGGG
>JAXGTK010000110.1:0-9184 GCA_040774965.1 Propionicimonas sp.
GAGAAGACCCGCGTGGGTCGCGGTGAGGCGTCCAAGGGCAAGACCGCAGGTCGCGGTACCAAGGGCACCGGTGCACGGAAGAACACCCCGGAGAACTTCGAGGGTGGCCAGATGCCGCTGCACATGAGGCTGCCGAAGCTGCGCGGGTTCTCCAACCCGTTCCGCGTCGAGTACCAGGTGGTCAACGTGGCCCGGATCGCCGACCTGTTCCCCGAGGGCGGTGCGGTGACCCCGGCCGACCTCGTGGCCAAGGGCGCGGTCCGTGACGGCGAACTGGTCAAGGTGCTCGGCAACGGCGAGATCTCCGTGGCCGTCCAGGTCAGCGCGCACGCGTTCTCCGCGTCCGCGAAGGAGAAGATCGAGAAGGCCGGCGGCACCGCCACCGAGCTCTGATCGACCCGAAAGCGCACGAAGGCCCCGGCTCCGGCCGGGGCCTTCGTACGTCCGCTCGCCGGAGGACCCCGCGCAGACGCTCCCGAAAGGGCTGTCTGCTCCCGGGATGGCGGGAGCACCTGGCCAATTCGGGCGCGAGGACGCAGGGCCGGCGGCGTCGGCGTCCGGGGTGGGGTCGATTTCGTGTGATGGCCGACACGGTGGCTGCGGGCCGTGGGCGTCAGGGAATCACGGTGGCCCGCGCCGCGCCCGGCGGAGGATCGAGGCCGCCTTCGCGCAGGCCCGTCCGGACCTGGTCCGCGGCCACGCCGTCGCGTCCTGACCCGCGGGATTCCCCGGAGACGGGCGGAAGGAGTGCGGGACGGGGACGGGAGGGGCCCCCGGATGCGGGATTTCGCGCTGGCCTTGATAGAGTTCACCGGGTTGTCTGCGCAGGTGCCGCGGCGACGTGACGGTGCTGTGCCGCAGTGCCTTGAGGTAAGGAGTAGGTCCACTACATGCTCTCCGCATTCGCGAACGCGCTTCGGACGCCTGACCTGCGCAGGAAGATCCTGTTCACGCTGCTGATCCTGGCGGTCTTCCGGCTCGGCTCGACCATCCCGACGCCCAACGTGAACATCGTCAACGTGGACCAGTGCCGCACCCAGGCCACCACGGGTGACGCGGCCGGCCTCTACTCGATGATCCAGCTGTTCTCCGGCGGCGCGCTGCTGCAACTCGCGATCTTCGCGCTGGGGATCATGCCCTACATCACCGCCAGCATCATCCTGCAGCTGCTCACCGTCGTGATCCCGCGGCTCGAGGCGCTGAAGAAGGAGGGCGCGTCCGGCACCCAGAAGATCACCCAGTACACCCGGTACCTGACGCTGGTGCTCGCGGTGCTGAACTCGACCGCCTTCGTCACGCTCGCCGTGAACGGCCAGCTGTTCCAGGGCTGCTCGCTCGACCTCGTCTACGACAAGAGCATCTTCCCGATCATCACGATGATCCTGACCATGACCGCCGGCACGGGCGTGATCATGTGGCTCGGCGAACTGATCACCGACCGGGGCGTCGGCAACGGCATGTCCGTGATGATCTTCACCCAGATCGCCGCGCAGTTCCCGGCGTCCCTGTGGGCCATCAAGGAGAGCCGCGAGGGCGCCCAGGGCTGGCTCTACTTCATCGTCGTGCTGATCATCGGCCTGGCCGTGATGGCCGGTGTCATCTTCATGGAGCAGGCGCAGCGGCGCATCCCCGTCCAGTACGCCAAGAGGATGGTCGGACGCCGGTTGCTCGGCGGCTCCACGACCTACATCCCGATGAAGGTGAACCAGGCCGGCGTCATCCCGGTCATCTTCGCCTCGTCGATGCTCTACCTGCCCGTGCTCTACGCCCAGTTCCAGCCGAACAACCCGGTGTCGAGCTGGATCGCCGGCAACCTGACCACGGGCAGCTGGATCTATGAGTCGATCTTCTTCGTCCTGATCATCTTCTTCGCCTACTTCTACGTGTCGATCACCTTCGACCCGGTCGAGGTGAGCGACAACATGAAGAAGTACGGCGGCTTCATCCCGGGTGTGCGAGCAGGCAAACCGACCGAGCGCTACCTCGCGCACGTGCTGTCGCGGTTGACCGCGCCGGGCTCGCTGTACCTGGCCCTGATCGCCCTGATCCCCGCCATCGCGTTCATCGTGATCGGCACGCAGAACAAGTTCCCCTTCGGCGGTACCTCGATCCTGATCATCGTCGGAGTCGGTCTGGACACTGTGAAGCAGATCCAGAGCCAGTTGCAGCAACGAAACTATGAAGGATTCCTCAGATGAGACTGCTCATCATGGGCCCCCCCGGTGTGGGGAAGGGCACCCAGGCCGTGGGCATCGCCGCCCACTACGGCATTCCCGCGATCTCGACCGGTGACATCTTCCGGGCCAACGTGAAGAACCAGACGCCGCTCGGCCAGGAGGTGTCGCGGATCATGGCGGCGGGCGGCTACGTGCCCGACGAGATCACGAACGCGATCGTGGCCGATCGGCTCACCGAGGCCGATGCCGCCTCCGGCTGGCTGCTGGACGGCTACCCGCGCACCGCGGGCCAGGTGGACGCGCTCGACGGCGAACTCGCGAAGACCGGTCAGGCCATCGACGCGGTGATCTCCCTGGTCGCCGACACCGACGTCCTCGTGGACCGGCTGCTGAAGCGCGCCGAACTCGAGGGCCGTGCGGACGACAACGCCGAGACCATCCGGAACCGCATGGTGATCTACACCGAGGCGACCGACCCGCTGCTCGCCACCTACCGCGACCGGGGCCTGCTGGTCGAGGTGGACGGCATCGGCACCATCGAAGAGGTCGCCGGACGGATCACGTCAGCGCTCGACAGCAAGCTCGCCTGATCGTGCCGCGTCGCTCGTCCATCGAGGCGAAGTCGGCCGGGCAGATCCTGAAGATGCGCGCGGCCGGCCTGGTGGTCGGACGCACGCTGCAGGCCGTCCGCGAGGCCGCCCGGCCCGGCGTGACCACCGCCGAACTCGACCAGCTGGCCCGAGAGCACATCGCCGCGGCGGGCGCGGTCTCGTCGTTCCTGGGCTACGGGGCGGACTTCGGGCTGCCCCCGTTCCCCGCGGTGACCTGCATGTCGGTGAACTCCGAGATCGTGCACGGTTTCCCCGGTGACCGCGTCCTCGCCGATGGCGACCTGCTCAGCGTCGACTTCGGCGTCTCGCTCGACGGCTGGCACGGCGACTCGGCGACCACGATCGTCGTCGGCAACGGCTCGGCCGAGGCCGAGGCGCTCAGCGAGGCCACCAGGCAGGCACTGTGGGCGGGCATCGCGGCGGCGCGGATCGGCGGACGCGTCGGGGACATCGGGCACGCGGTCGAGACGTCCATCCGCTCCCACCCGCACCGCTACGGGATCGTGGCGGAGTACACCGGCCACGGGATCGGCGCGGAGATGCACCAGTCACCCGACGTGCCGAACCTCGGTCGTCGCGGACGCGGGGAGCTGCTCGTCAAGGGCACCTGCATCGCGATCGAGCCGATGGTGACCGCCGGTTCGGCGACCAGCGCCACCCTGGCCGATGAGTGGACGGTCGTGACCCGGGACGGCTCCCTGGCCGCCCACTGGGAACACACGATCGCGCTCACCGGCACCGGCGTCTGGGTGCTCACCGCCGAGGACGGCGGCGAGGCGGAGCTGACGGCCCGGGGCGTGAAGTTCGGGCCGCTGGGGGACTGATGGAACGGGTGGCCCTCGTCGGGCTCGGCGCCATCGGCGCCGGGTACGCCAGCCGCTTCGCCGATGCGGGCGCCGACCTGCGCGTCCTCGCCGGGCCGGACCGCCGCGCCCGGTACGCGCAGCGACCCACTGTCGTGAACGGGCGCGCCTATGACTTCGCCTTCTCCGACGGCTCGGACGGGCCGGCCGACCTCGCCGTCGTCGCGGTGAAACGCGCCGCGCTGGACGAGGCGATCGAACTGCTGCGTCCGTGTGTCACCGAACGGACGGTGCTGCTCAGCGTGCTCAACGGCATCGACAGCGAGGAGGTTCTCGCGGAGGCGTTCCCGCAGGCCACGGTGCTGCTGGCAGTGAGCGTCGGCATCGATGCCGTCCGCGAGGGCAGGGACGTGCACTTCTCCTCGCTCGGACGGATCCTGTTCGGGGAGCCCGCCAACCCCGGCCCGCGGGCCGACCGGGTAGCCGAGGTCTCCGGCCTGCTCGCCCGGGTGGGGATCGAGGGCGTCGTGCCGCCGGACATGGTGCACGAGCTGTGGTGGAAGTGGCTGATCAACGTCGGCGTCAACCAGGTCTCCGCACTGATCCGTGCGCCCTACCGCGTGCTGCAGGACCGGGCCAATCCGGCCCGTGCAGTGATGATCGCCGCCCAGCGCGAGGTGGTCTGCGTCGCGAACGCCCGCGGCGTCGACCTCGACGAGGCCGACCTCGACCGGTGGCTGGACGTGCTGGACGCCCTCGGCCCGGACAACTACACGTCGATGGCGCAGGACGCCCTCGCCGGGCGCCCGACCGAGGTGGACAGCTTCGCCGGCACGATGGTGCGGCTCGGTGCCGAACTGGGCGTGGACGTGCCCGTGAACACCGTGCTGTACGGGCTGCTGAAGGGTGCCGAAGGGGTCTGAGCGGCTCCGTCCGTCCGCCGAACGCCACCGTTCCGGTCGAACGCCTGCGCCCAGGCACAGGCGCTCGACCGAAACAGGGGCGTTCGGTGCTCAGGGGAGCCGCAACTGCCAGGCCCCGTGGACGGAGTGCGGCCGGAAGCCGAGCAGGTCGTTGATCGCCAGCATGTGGTCGTTCTCGCCGGCGTTCCACGTGTCGAGGTGCCGCGCGTGCGGGGAGTCCCCGGCGAGCTGCTGCAGGTTCGCGACCTTGAGCAGCAGTCCGAGCCGGTGACCGCGGTGCGCGGACGCGACGACCGTCGTCCACTGGTCCGGCCGGTCCGGGTGGGAGGCGTGCACCTGGATCGTCGTGTAGCCGGCGGCCGAGCCGTCCGGGGCCGTCGCGAGAGACGTCACCGAGTGGCCGGACCGGTGGATCTGCGCGTCCATGCCCCGCACCCGGTCGGCGTCCCAGTTCTCCGGCTGCCAGTCGACTTCGCCGGTGGGGGCATCGGTGGAGAGGATCCGGTTCAGCACGGCCACCCGGTCGAGGTGTTCGGGGGGCGTCGGCCCGGTCCAGGACACCACCCGGTAGGCGGGCAGGGCGTGCGCCTCGGCCTCCGCGCGCAACTCGGCCAGGCGCTCGGGCGGCACGGGGAGCTCGAGCCTCGACTGCCGCTCGACCTGGGCCAGCGACAGGCCGAGTGACCGGGCGAACCGGCTGCCCGCGTCCAGCGGCAGCCAACCCTCGTCGGTGGGCGGGAGGAGCCTCTCGGCGCCCGGATCGGCAAGGGCCAGGTTGTGTTCGCTCCAGGCGAGGATCGTGTTCCGTCCGTACGCGCCGGCGACCCGGACGACCTCCCGCCACAGGGCGGAGCCGACGCCGGCACGACGAACGTCGGGCCGGACCTCGACGAAGCAGTCCTCGACCAGGTGACGGTTGTCGGCCAGCGGCAACTCGAACTGGACGGCGCCGAGCAACTCGAGAGGCTCGTCGGGGACGAGCGGCAGCCCGAACCTGCCGACCGGCGTCCCCTCCGGCACCGGTCCGGGGACGGCGAGGAGCGCGGCCTTCACCGCGGTCGTCTCGTTCGCGTGGCTGCTCCGCAGCCAGTCCGCCGACAACGAGAGGTCCTCGCCGTGCAGCCCGGAGGTGATCGTCACTTCGAGGTCGTGCAGCGCGTCGTAGGCCCAGTCGGTGCCGGCCACGACCTCGCGGATGTGGAAGTCGGGCATCGCGGCAGGATAGCCGGTGCCGGGGTGCCTCGCGTAGCCCCGGGAGTAGGGGGTCTACCCTGTCCTGCGTGACCAGCACAGCGCAGCGCCGGCTCCGCGCGGGCCTGATCGACCTCGCACTGATGCTGGTCTGGGCCGTCCTGGTGGGTCTGGTCGCCCTCGCCCTGCTGGCCGCCGGTGCGCTCGCCGGGGTGGGGCCGCTGGGCCTCAACCTGACCGGGATCGCGGCCGTCGTGCTGCCCGTGACCATCGGGCTCACCGTGCTGGAGGCCGGACGTTACGAGGCCACCCCCGGCAAGCTGAAGCTCGGCCTGCGGGTGCGCCATGATCCCGGTGGCGAGCGGATCTCGTGGGCGCGGTCCTTCCTGCGCAACCTGCTCAAGCTCGGCCTGCCGTGGCTGCTGCTGCACCTGGCGGTGATCACGGCCGTGGTCGGCGGGGGCGGTACGGCCGCCTGGACCGGTTTCCTGCTCGCCCTCGCCGTGCCCGTGGCCTACGTGGTGTCGCTGTACCGCGGCGACGGCCGCACGATCTACGACCACCTCGCCGGCACCATGGTGATCAGCACCGAGCCCGGGCGCCGGTTCGCCGCGGACGAGCCGGCCGCGGACGGACCGGACGACGACGAGGCCCCGGGGGACGCGCCCGTGGTGGACGCCCCGCCGGACGACTCGCTGGACGACCTGCTGGACGACCGGCCGCCGGAGGACGAGGCGCCGCCCGCGGGGTGATCCTCGCGTAGACTCCTCCGGTGAACCAGCCAGAGACCGACCAGCCCCGCTTCGACGACCTCGGTCTCGACCCCCGCCTGCTGAAGGCGGTGCGGGAGCTGGGCTACGAGACCCCGACCGCGATCCAGGCCGCCACCATCCCGCCGCTGCTCGCGGGCCACGACGTGGTCGGGAGGGCGCAGACCGGCACCGGGAAGACAGCGGCGTTCGCGCTGCCCGTGCTGGGCATGCTCAGCCACGCCCAGAAGGCCCCGGAGGCCCTGGTGCTGTGCCCGACCCGCGAGCTCGCCCTGCAGGTCTGTGAGGCGTTCACCAGCTACGGCGCGCACCTGCCCGGCGTCCACGTGCTGCCGGTGTACGGCGGCCAGGGCTACGGCGTCCAGCTCAGCGCGCTGCGGCGCGGCGTGCAGGTCGTGGTGGGCACGCCCGGGCGGGTGATCGACCACCTCGAGAAGGGCACCCTCGACCTGACCCAGCTGCGGTTCCTGGTGCTGGACGAGGCGGACGAGATGCTGAAGATGGGCTTCGCCGAGGACGTGGAGACGATCCTCGCCGACACTCCGTCCGACAAGCAGGTGGCGCTCTTCTCCGCCACCATGCCCGGTCCGATCCGCAAGATCGCCCAGCGCTACCTCACCGACCCGGTGGAGGTGCACATCAAGACCCGGACGGCGACGGTCGGCACCACCGGCCAGCGGTACCTGAAGGTCTCGCACGCCCAGAAGCTGGACGCGCTGACCCGGATCCTCGAGGTGGAGAACTTCGAGGCGATGATCATCTTCGCCCGCACCAAGCAGGAGACCGAGCAGCTCGCCGAACGGCTCCGGGCCCGGGGCTTCGCCGCGACGGCCCTGAACGGGGACGTGGCGCAGGTCCAGCGCGAGCGGATCATCAACCAGCTCAAGTCGGGCCGGCTCGACATCCTGGTCGCCACGGACGTCGCGGCCCGTGGCCTCGACGTGGACCGGATCAGCCACGTGGTGAACTACGACATCCCCACCGACACCGAGTCCTACGTGCACCGGATCGGGCGCACCGGCCGGGCCGGGCGCGCGGGGGAGGCGATCTCGTTCGTGACGCCGAAGGAGTTCCGATTGCTGCGGGCGATCGAGAAGGCCACCCGCCAGGAGGTGGCCCCGATGCCGCTGCCCACCGTCGACGACGTGAACAGCACCCGGCTGAGCAAGTTCGACGACGCGATCACCGCGGCACTCGGCTCGGAGTCGGTCGGGTTCTTCCGCGACGTGGTCTCGCACTACGTGCGCGAGCACGAGGTGGCCGAGGTGGACGTCGCCGCCGCGCTGGCCATCGTGCTGCAGGGCGACACGCCGCTGCTGCTCGAGCCCGAGCCGGAACCCGTGGCGGTCGAGCGGGGTGAACCGAGGCGCCGCCGGGAGGACACCGGACGCCCGCGGGCGTCCAGGGAGTTGGCGACCTACCGGATCAGCGTCGGACGCAGGCACCGGGTCCAGCCGCGCCAGATCGTGGGCGCGCTGGCCAACGAGGGCGGCCTCGGCCGGGACGACTTCGGCCACATCGACATCCGGGTCGACCACTCGCTGGTCGAATTGCCGGCCCAGCTCCCGCCCGGCGCCTGGGCCCGGCTCGCCGAGACCCGGATCTCCGGGAAGCTGATCGAACTGCGCCGCCAGGACGACGGCCCGCGGAAGAAGGAGCGCCACAAGCAGCGCCGGGGCTGACCGCACTGCGGCAGTCGCGGGTAACGAGGGGGTTTCGACATCTCGCCGAAACACACGGGGATACCTTCATGAAACACTCCCGGCCTACTCTGGCTGTGTGAGCCTGCTGTTTCGCGATTACGCCGGCACCCCGAAGGCCTTCGACGAGGTGGTGGGTGCCGAGGGCGTCCGGGTGGCGTACGGCTCGGTGCTGCGACAGCTCGCCAAGCTCGACTCTGACGAGGTCCGCGCGCGCGCCGAGTACCTGAAGTCGACCTACCTCGACCAGGGCGTCACCTTCGACATCGGCGGTGAGGAGCGGCCGTTCCCGCTCGACATCGTGCCGCGCGTCCTGCTGGCCGAGGAGTGGGCCGAGGTGGAGGAGGGCGTGGCCCAGCGCGTCCGGGCCCTGGAGGCGTTCCTCTCCGACATCTACGGCGAGGGCCGGGCCTTCCGGGACCGGGTGATCCCGCGGCGCGTCGTGGTCACCTCGCCCCACTACCACCGGGTGGTCGCCGGCATCCGGATGCCGAACCGGGTGCGTTGCCATGTGGCGGGCATCGACCTCGTCCGCGACGAGGTGGGCCGGTTCCGCGTGCTGGAGGACAACGTCCGCGTCCCCTCCGGCGTCTCGTACGTGATGACCAACCGCCGGGCGATGTTCTCCGCGCTGCCCGAGGTGACCAACCGGCACCGGATCCGCCCGGTGGAGGGCTACCCGCTGCACCTGCTGGCCGCCCTGCGGGCGGCGGCGCCGAGCGGCGTGACCGACCCGACCGTGGTGGTGCTCACCCCGGGCGTGTACAACTCCGCCTACTTCGAGCACGCGCTGCTGGCCCGGATGATGGGCGTGGAACTGGTCGAGGGGCGCGACCTGGTCTGCCACAACGGCCGGGTCTCCGTGCGCACCACCCAGGGGCTCAAGCCGGTGCACGTGATCTACCGCAGGGTGGACGACGAGTTCCTCGACCCGGCACAGTTCCGCTCGGACTCGATGCTGGGCTGTGCGGGCCTGATCACCGCGGCGCGCGCCGGCAACGTGACGATC
>JAXGTK010000111.1:0-9005 GCA_040774965.1 Propionicimonas sp.
TCCTGGTACTTCCTGCGCTTCGTCTCCCCGGACTACACCCAGGGCCCGTTCGACCCGAAGGCGGTGCGCGACTGGATGCCGGTCGGGCAGTACGTGGGCGGGGTGGAGCACGCGATCCTGCACCTGCTCTACTCGCGCTTCTTCACCAAGGTGCTGCAGGACATGGGCCTGGTCGACTTCCCGGAGCCGTTCCTGCGGCTGATGAACCAGGGCCAGGTGATCAACCAGGGCAAGGCGATGAGCAAGTCGCTGGGCAACGGGGTCGACCTGGGGGCGCAGATCGACACCTACGGCGTGGACGCGATCCGCACGACCGTCGTGTTCGCCGGCCCGCCGGAGGACGACATCGACTGGGCGGACATGTCCCCGGGATCGTCGTTGAAGTTCCTGCAGCGTGCCTTCCGGCTCGCGCAGGACGTGAGCAGCCAGGTGGGCGCCGACCCGGCGTCCGGCGACCTGGGACTGCGCCGCGCCACCCACAAGGCGGTCTCGGAGATCACGGAATCGCTGGAATCGCACCGGTTCAACGTGGCCGTCGCGCGGATCATGGAGCTGGTGAACGCGGCCCGCAAGGTGATCGACAGCGGCGCCGGTCCGGCCGATCCGGCCGTCCGCGAGGCCGTCGAGGCGGTCGCGATCGCCCTGAGCACCGTGGCGCCGTACGTCGCGGAGGAGATGTGGGAGTTGCTGGGCCACGCGCCGTCGGTGGCGAACGCGTCCTGGCCGGTCGTCGACCCCGCGCTGCTCGTGGCCGATTCCGTGACCTGCGTGGTGCAGGTGCAGGGCAAGGTGCGGGCGAAGCTGGACGTGGCGCCCTCCGCCACGGACTCCGAGCTGACCGAACGGGCGCTGGCCGATGCCGGGGTGCAGCGGGCGCTGGCCGGACGGGAGGTGCGCCAGGTGATCGTGCGCGCCCCCAGGCTGGTCAGTATCGTCCCGGCCTGAGCCGCGCACCCACGCCGGCGTACCCGACCCGCGGCCCGCTGGGCCGACCCACGGCTGGCTGAGCCTGGGGCCGTCGTTCAGCTGAGCGCGAGTGTGACCAGCAGGCCGAGGTGGTCGGTGCCGTCCACCCGGAACGTCTGGTAGGCGGTGGTGCTGATGCCCTTCGAGACCAGCACGTGGTCGATCTGGATCAGCGGCGGATACCAGGTGTCCGCCGGGAAGGTGGGGTGCCAACCCTCACCTGCCCCGGCATCGTCGAGGCCGGCCTTCGCAACGAGTTCCCGCAGGGTCAGGTGTTCGGCGGTCGCGTTCAGGTCGCCGGCCAGAACGAGCGGTCCTCCGGAGTGCTCCAGGGCCAACCGGGTGAGTGACGCACCGTCATCGAGCCAGCGGTCGAGCCCGTGCTCCGGGTTCGCCGGGTGTGCGGCGATCAGGGTGAGCGGGTGGTCGGGCAGGTCGAGCCGCACGGCGAAGTTCGAGAAGAGCGTGTCGTCCGTGCTGTCCAGCAGTGTGATCGGGTGCGGGGAGAGCACCATCGTGCCGCGCGCGTCGCCCGTCCAGGTGGTGGTGCTGTAGTCGTCGCCGGCCGTGCCCGTCCGGTAGGGGAGCAGAGCCGACCACGGCTTGCGGGCGAACGCCTTCGCGTCCGAACGGGTCACCTCGGCGAGTACGACCACGTCCGGGTGCCGGCGGTCGACCTCGTCGGCGAGCTGGTCGAGATCGGCCAGGCCCCAGCGGAGGTTGAGCTCCATGACCGTCAACGAGGTCGCGCCGGAGGCCGTCGCATGGGCAGGACCGGGCAGGTAGGGCACCAGGACGCCGGTGTGCCAGGCGAGGCCCAGCGCCAGCGGGGCGACGAGCAGCCGGGTCCGTCCGCGGGCACCGGACAGGGCGAGGACGACGGCGACCAGCCACGCCAGCCAGCCGTACGGGGCGAAGGAGGCCACCATCGCGAACCACTGGTCCTGCGCCTGCAGCTGGGGCAGCACGACGAGCAGCAGCAGGCCGAGCCCGACCAGCGCGAACGGGGTGGCCAGCCAGAGCAGCCAGCGGATGCTGCGCGGGGACGCGTCCGTGCCGTTCGCACCACCGCGTCCGCCGGGCCGGCGGCCCGCGGGCCGGCCCGGTCGGCGGCGGGTGGACGGGGTCACGCCTTCCAGCTTCCCAGCCGGGACCGGACGGACGGGCGAGGCCGGGCCGTCAGCGCCGGGTGAACTCCAGGCGGAACGTCTCGGGGCCGCGTTCGAGGTAGGTCAGGTCGAGCGTGTCGGGAGCGATCCGGTCGAGCCTGGTGAGCAGTGGCAGCGGGTCGTGGTCGATGACCAGGACGACCTGCTCGCCCGGTTTCATGCTGGTCAGGCCTCCGATGATCGCGCCGTTGCGGACCACCCTGGGCAACGAACTGGCGAGCAGTTCCGGGATGGCGTCGGACGCGCCGCCGCAACCGCAGCCGCAGCCACCGTGTCGGGCCGGTGCGCTCGCGAGGTTCAGCTGGATGGCCATCGGGCTCCTCCTGCTCGGTTCGGGTACCGCCGAAGGGTAGCCGATCGGACGGGCACGACGAATCATCCTGTGGACGGACCGGCGGCGCGTCGACGTTGTCCACAGGCGGCGGACCTCGGTGAACGCCGACGGCCCCCGTTGCCGATAGTGCAGGGCATGAAGGTTGCTGAGGACCCGGCGCTGAGTGATGTGGTGCGGCAGCGCCTGGAGGCGCTCCTGGCCCAGGTGCCACCGCGGCACGCGCTGGCCGAGGAGGAGCCCTCACCGCCCGTCGAGCCCGACCCGGCGGAGGCGGCTGCCGTCGTCGGCACCCCGCCACCACGACCGCTGCACGCTGCGGGCACGCGCGTCCGCGAGGTCGGCCGCCGGGCCTGGACGTTCGGACGCGAGCACGCCGCCGCCGTCGTGATCGTGCTCCTCGTCGGCTGCGGCTGGACGGCGTACAGCCTGCTGCAGGCCCGTTCGACGCCGGTGGCGGTGGCGGCGCCCCCGTCGGTCGTGGCCAGTCCGGTGCCGACTCCCACCCCGGCCCCGAAGCTGCTCGTGCACGTGCTGGGTGCCGTGCAGCACCCGGGGGTGGTGGAACTCGCGGAGGGCGGCCGGGTGGCCGATGCGATCGAGGCGGCCGGCGGCCTGACGAAGTCCGCCGACCCGGCGGAACTGAACCTCGCCGCGGTGGTGGCCGACGGTTCCCAGATCGTGATCGGCACGAAGTCGGAGCCGAGGGGGGAGGTGCGCGGCGCAGCCGGATCGTCCGGTGCCACTGGCGGAGGATCTGCCGCGGGCGGCACCATCTCGCTCAACACGGCCACGCTGGAACAACTCGACACCCTTCCCGGGATCGGCCCGGTCACCGCGCAGAAGATCCTCGACTGGCGCGCGAAGCACGGCAGGTTCACGGCGGTGAGCGAGTTGCAGGAAGTGGACGGGATCGGCCCGAAGACCCTCGCCGACATCGCCCCGAGCGTCCGGGTCTAGCGCGTGCAACCCCCTCGTCGACCCGGGCCCGGCCCGGGATCCCCGTCGACCGCCGAGGGTGACCCGCCGGACTGGCGGGCACCCGTGCTGGCCGGCGCGATGTGGCTGGGGGCGTGGGCGGGCACGTCGGGAGACGGGTGGCTGCTCGACGGCTGTCTCGTCCCCGGGCTGGTCGTGGCCGGGCTGGGCTGGCGGTACCGGCGGTGGCTGGTCACGGCTGCCGCGGTGGTGCTGCTGGTCGCGCTCGGGTTCGGGGCGCTGCGGGTCTGGGTGGCCGGCCTGGGCCCCGTGCCGGAATGGGCCCGGCAGGGCGCTGTCGTCGTGGTGGAGGCGCGCGTGGGGAGCGGGCACACCTCCTCCGCCGGTCGCGGCGGCCCGATCTGGACGGCGTACGCGACCCTCACCGGCGTTGAGGGCAGGGGAGAGGCCTGGGCCTCCGGTGCGACGGTCCGGCTGAGCGCCTCGGGTGCGCTCTGCGCCGACTGGGCGGCGGTGCCCACCGGAACCACCGTGCGGGCGGCGGTGCGGCTCGGTCCGGCCGGCGTCGACGAACCGGTGGTCGCCTGGGCGCGCGCTCGCGCCTCCCCGGAGGTGGTGGCTGCGCCGTCGCCACTGGAGGCCGCCGTGACCGCGGTGCGGCAGGGGCTGCGACACTCCGTGGCCGGCCTGCCCGCCGGGCCGAGGGCGCTGGTGCCCGCCCTCGTCGTCGGCGACACCGAGCTGATGACGGCGGACCTGCAGGCCGACTTCCGCACGACCGGCCTGCTGCACCTGGCCGCCGTGTCCGGGGCGAACCTCACCCTGCTGCTGGCGGCGATGCTCTGGGTGGCGGCCCGGCTCGGGGTGTCCGGCTGGTGGCGGCGCGGAGTCGCCGTCGTCGGCGTGGTGGTCTTCGTGCTGCTCTGCCGGGCCGAGCCGAGCGTGCTGCGGGCGGCGGCGATGGGTGTCGTCGGGCTGGCCGCGCTGGGCTGGGGAGGCGCGCGGCAGGGCCTGCGCTACCTGTCCTGGGCGGTGATGGTGCTGCTGCTGGTCGCTCCCTGGTTGTGCCGGTCGGTCGGGTTCGTGCTGTCGGTGTGCGCCAGCGGCGGGATCATCCTGTGGGCCGGGCGGTGGGCGGGCCTGCTGGCCTGGGCGCCCCGGTGGCTGGCCGAGGCGGTCACAGTGCCGATCGCGGCGCAACTCGCGACCCAGCCGGTGGTCACGGCGATCTCGGGGCAGGTCAGCCTGGTCGGCGTGGTCGCGAACGTGCTCGCCGCGCCGCTGGTCGGCCCGGGCACCGTGCTCGGTTTCGTGGCCGCCGGTCTGTCGGTGGTGTCGGCGCCGCTGGCGGGCGGGGTGGGCTGGCTGGCCGGCGGCTTCGCGCAGGCCCTGTGCTGGGTCGCCGCCGCCTGTGCGGCGCTGCCCGGAGCGGCGATGGTGTGGCCGGCGGGCCCGGTGGCGCTGGCCGTGCTGACCGCCTGTTGCCTGGCAGTGCTGCTCGGCCTGCCCCAGCTCTTCCTGCGGCCGTGGCTGGCGGTGGCGCTCGTGGTGGCGATGGTGGTCGTGGTCCTTCGCCCGGTGACCTCCCCGGGTTGGCCACCGGACGGCTGGCAGGTGGTGAGCTGCGACGTCGGACAGGGGGACGCGACGGTGGTCGCCGCCGGGAACGGAAGGGCGATCGTCGTGGACGCGGGCCCCGAACCCGGGCCGGTCGACCGCTGCCTGGACCAGTTGGGGGTCGTCGAGGTGTCCTGGCTGGTGCTCACCCACCTGCACGCCGACCACGTCGGCGGGACGGCGGGGGTCGCGTCCGGGCGCCGGGTGGACAACCTGCTGTACTCGGGCGTCACAGAGCCGGCGTCGGGCTGGACGCTGGTGCAGTCCGCGCTGCCCGGCGTACCGCGGACGGCGGCGGTGCCCGGCATGGTCGTCGCGGCCGGGCCCGTACGGCTGGCGGTGCTGGCGCTGCGTCCGTTCACGGCGACCACGGAGGGGGACACGGGCGACAACTCCGACGTCAACGACTCCTCGCTCGTGATGCGGGTGACCA
Source organism: Propionicimonas sp. (assembly GCA_040774965.1). Classification (GTDB taxonomy): domain Bacteria; phylum Actinomycetota; class Actinomycetes; order Propionibacteriales; family Propionibacteriaceae; genus Propionicimonas. The sequence goes on from JAXGTK010000111.1 coordinate 5,456, forward strand.
GCGGCGGGTTGCGGATCGTGCTCTCCGGGGACGTCGAGGAGGCCGGGCAGGACAACGCCGTGAACTCGGTTCCGGACCTGTCCGCCGAGGTGCTGCTCGTGCCGCACCACGGCTCGGCCCACCAGTCGCAGGGCTTCCTCGGGGCCGTGCACGAGTCCGTGGCACTGGTCAGCGTCGGCGCCGACAACGACTACGGGCACCCGGCCGCCCGCACGATCCTCGCGGTGGAGGGCACCGGTGCCCGCGTCTACCGCACCGACCAGGACGGCTCGATCGCGGTCGCCCGGCAGGACGGGCAGCTGGTGGTCACCACCGAGCACGGCGGCTGACTCCCGCCCCCGCCGTTCGGGGACCGACCACGGTCGTACCGGGGCCGCGGCGGCGTCTTCGCGGCGGTGCGGCAATGGGGGTGGCGGCTGGCATGCTAGGGACCGTGGATGGAACCAACCCGTTCGGGCGTGTGCTGCTGGTCACCGGGCCTGAGTCGCTGCTCGCCGAACGGGCGGTGTCCGAGTTCGTGGGGCTCGCCACGCGCGAGCGTCCCGACGCGTCCGTGACGAGGCTGGAGGCGGGCCAATTCGACGCGGGCCAGCTCGCCGAGGCCGCGGGCGGTTCGCTCTTCGCCTCCGCCTCTGTCGTGGTGGTCACCGAGCTCGGCGACCTGCCGGCCGACGTCGCCGACCAGGTGGTCGCCCTCGCCGGCGATCCCGGTCCCGACCTCGCGCTCGTGCTCGTGCACGGCGGAGGGAACAAGGGCAGGGGTGTGCTCGACCGGCTGCGCAAGCTGCGTCCCGAGGTGGCCGACTACCCGGCGTTCAAGCCGTGGGAGATGCCCCGGTTCGTCGCCGAGGAGGTGCGCCGCCAGAAGGGACGCGCCGACCAGGCGGCCGCCAACGCGCTCGTCGAGGCCGTCGGCACCGACACGCGGTCGCTGGCCGCAGCCGTCCGCCAGCTCCTCGACGACTCCGCCGACGGCCTGCTCACCGAGGCGGCCGTCCGTCGCTACTTCGGCGGTCGGGCCGAGGTGACCAGCTTCGCGGTCGCCGACGACGTGCTCGGCGGACGGGCGGACGGCGCGCTCGGCAAGCTGCGCTGGGCCCTGTCCACCGGGGTTCCGCCCGTGCTGATCACCAGCGCGCTGTCCAGCAACCTGCGCAGCCTCGGCAAGTACCTCGGCGGAAGGGACGCCCGGATGCGTGACGCCGAACTGGCCCGTGTCATCGGCGTCCCGCCGTGGAAGCTGAAGGACCTGTCCCGGCTCTCCCGGGACTGGAAGCCGCAGGCCGTGGCGCAGGCGATCCAGGTCGTGGCGGTCGCGGACGCCCAGATCAAGGGCGCGGCCAGCGACCCCGGCTTCGCGCTCGAGCAGGCGGTGCTGAAGGTGATCGGCTGCCGCGGAGCCGACCGCCGCTGAGGCCCCGAGCACATCAGGGAATGACAAACGCCGCCCGGGTCACCGGACGGCGCTTGGCGAGGAAGTTCTTACAGCGCGGCGGCCTTGGCAGCGATCGCAGACTTGCGGTTCGCGGCCTGGTTCTTGTGGATGACGCCCTTGGAGGCGGCCTTGTCGAGCGCCCGGGTAGCGGTCTTCGCCAGCTCCTGGGCCTTGTCGGTGTCACCGTTGGCGACGGCCTCGTTGAACTTGCGGACGTGCGTGCGCAGGCCGGACTTCACGGCCTTGTTCCGCTGCCTGGCCTTCTCGTTGGTCAGGATCCGCTTCTTCTGAGACTTGATGTTCGCCACGCCGGTGACCCTCTTCGCTGGTGGTTGCTTCTCGCGCCGCGCAGACGCGACTGTGAACTCTATCAGCCCTCCCCGGACCCCTCAAATCGACCCCACCCGCCGAGTTGTCGGCCTCTCCCGTCGCCAGGGCGGCGCCAGAGTCTGGCAACTCGGCGGAGGAGAGGGGTGCCGAGTCCGGTATCGTGTGCTGGCTCCAGCAACCAGGAAAGTGCATGCCTGTTCCCGTTCCCGGCAAGACCCCTCCCGCGCTGATCCGCAACTTCTGCATCATCGCGCACATCGACCACGGCAAGTCCACCCTGGCCGACCGCATGCTGCAGCTCACCGGGGTGGTGGACGAGCGGTCCATGCGTGCGCAGTACCTGGACCGGATGGACATCGAGCGCGAGCGCGGGATCACGATCAAGTCCCAGGCCGTCCGGATGCCCTGGACAGTGGGTGGCACGCCCTACGTGCTGAACATGATCGACACCCCCGGTCACGTCGACTTCACCTACGAGGTGTCCCGGTCGCTGGCGGCCTGCGAGGGCGCGATCCTGCTGGTCGATGCCGCCCAGGGCATCGAGGCCCAGACGCTGGCGAACCTCTACCTGGCGCTCGAGGCGGACCTGCACATCATCCCGGTGCTGAACAAGATCGACCTGCCCAGCGCCCAGCCGGAGAAGTACGCCGCGGAGATCGCGCACCTGGTCGGCTGCGACCCGTCCGACGTGTTCCAGGTGTCGGCGAAGACCGGCGAGGGCGTGCGCGAACTGCTCGACCACGTCGTCGCGGACGTCCCGCCCCCGGTCGGTGACCCGGACGCGCCGCCGCGGGCCCTGATCTTCGACTCGGTCTATGACACCTACCGCGGCGTGGTCACCTACGTCCGGGTCGTCGACGGCGAGCTGAACCACCGCGAGCGCGTCCTGATGATGTCCACCCGTGCCACCCACGAGACCCTCGAGGTGGGCGTGATCTCGCCCGAGCCGGTGAAGGCCGGCGCGCTCGGCGTCGGTGAGGTCGGGTACCTGATCACCGGGGTGAAGGAGGTGCGCCAGTCCCGGGTCGGCGACACCGTGACGGCCGCGTCCCACCCCGCCCGCAAGGAGCTGGCCGGCTACCGTCCGCCGCACCCGATGGTCTACGCGGGCCTGTACCCGATCGACGGCGCCGACTTCCCCGAGCTGCGGGAGGCTCTCGACAAGCTGCAACTCAACGACGCGGCCCTGGTCTACGAGCCGGAGACGTCCGCGGCCCTCGGCTTCGGCTTCCGCTGCGGCTTCCTCGGCCTGCTGCACCTGGAGATCGTGCGGGAGCGGCTGGAGCGGGAGTTCGGGCTGGACCTCATCTCCACGGCGCCGAACGTCGTCTACCGCGTGATCATGGAGGACGGCCGGGAGCTGGTGGTCACCAACCCCAGCGAGTTCCCGTCCGGCAAGGTCGCCGAGGTGCACGAGCCCGTGGTGCGCGCCACGATCCTGACGCCCAGCGACTTCGTCGGCACCGTGATGGAGCTGTGCCAGGCCCGGCGGGGCAACCTGCTCGGGATGGACTACCTGTCCGAGGACCGGGTCGAGCTGCGCTACACCCTGCCGCTCGCGGATATCGTGTTCGACTTCTTCGACCAGCTCAAGTCCCGGACCCGCGGCTACGCGTCCCTGGACTACGAGCCCACCGGCGAGCAGACCGCGGACCTGGTGAAGGTCGACATCCTGCTGCATGGGGACCCCGTCGACGCGTTCAGCGCGATCGTGCACAAGGACAAGGCGTACGCGTACGGCGTCGACATGGCCGGCCGGCTGCGCAAGCTCATCCCGCGGCAGCA
>JAXGTK010000112.1:0-8993 GCA_040774965.1 Propionicimonas sp.
AGGACGCACTGCTCCGCGAGAACAAGGGCAACAACTGGTACCCCGAGCACATCAAGTGGGGCCGCTACGGCGACTGGCTGAACAACAACATCGACTGGGCGTTGTCCCGCTCCCGCTACTGGGGCACGCCGCTGCCGATCTGGCGCTGCCCGGCCGGCCACCAGACGTGTGTGGGTTCGCGCGCGGAGCTGTCCGAGCTGAGCGGACGCGACTACTCCGGCCTCGACCCGCACCGTCCGTTCGTCGACGACGTGACCTTCGCCTGCCCGAGCTGCCAGCAGACCGCACAGCGGGTGCCCGAGGTGATCGACGCCTGGTTCGACAGCGGCTCGATGCCGTTCGCCCAGTGGGGCTACCCGTGGACCGAGGGGTCCGCGGACGAGTTCGGCCCCGCCTACCCCGCCGACTTCATCTGCGAGGCGATCGACCAGACCCGCGGCTGGTTCTACTCGCTGATGGCGGTCGGCACTCTGGTGTTCGACCGGTCGAGCTACAAGAACGTGCTCTGCCTGGGCCACATCCTGGCCGAGGACGGACGCAAGATGAGCAAGCACCTGGGCAACATCCTGGAGCCGATCCCGCTGATGGACACCCACGGCGCCGACGCGGTGCGCTGGTTCATGGCCGCCGGCGGTTCGCCCTGGGCGTCCCGGCGGGTGGGCCACCAGACCATCCAGGAGACGGTCCGCAAGGTGCTGATGACGTATGTGAACACGGTGGCGTTCCAGAGCCTGTACGCGCGGGCGAACGACTGGTCGCCGGCCCTTCGTGACGCAGCGTCGGCTGGCGCCGCCGCTGCTCCTCAGGGAGCGGGAGGCGAAGCGGCCCCCACGGAACCCGCAAGAGCGGAAACGGCCCCCACGGAACCCACAGGAAGCAGAACGGTCCCTGAGGAGCTCACGGGAAGCAGAACGGTCCCTGAGGAGCTCACGGGTGAGGAACGAACCCGGGAGCGTCACGAAGGGCCGTCCGTCCACGTGCTCGACCGGTGGCTGGTCAGCGCCCGCAACGAGCTCGTCCGGCAGGTCACCGAGGCGCTGGAGGACTTCGACACCCAGCGCGCCGGCGCCCTCCTGGCGAGCTTCGTCGACGACCTGTCGAACTGGTACGTGCGCCGCTCGCGCCGCCGCTTCTGGGACGGGGACGCCGGCGCCCTGCAGACGCTGCACGACACGATCCACGTCGTCACCCGGCTGATGGCGCCGCTGGTGCCGTTCCTCACCGAGCGGGTCTGGCAGGACCTCGTCGTCGCCACCGACCCGGACGCGCCGGCGTCGGTGCACCTGGCCGACTGGCCGGTCGCGGACATCGCGGCGATCAACGAGCGGCTCGACGAGGCGATGCAGCTGGCCCGCCGGATCGTCGAGCTGGGCCGTTCGGCGCGCTCGGAGGCGAAGGTGAAGACGCGCCAGCCGCTGGGCCGGGCGCTGATCCCGTCCGCTGCGTTCGGCCTGCTGGACTCCGAACTCCGCGCCGAGGTGATGGCCGAGCTGAACGTGGAGCGGGTGGAGTCGTTCGCGTCCGCCGGCGCCCGGGTCGACTACTCGGCCAAGGGCAACTTCCGGGCCCTCGGCAAGCGGTTCGGCAAGCAGACGCCGCTGGTCGCGGGCGCGATCGCGTCCGCGGACGCCGCAGTACTCGCCGCGGACCTGGCCTCGAACGGCAAGGCGTACGTGCTGGTCACCGACCTGGGCGAGGTGGAGGTGAGCCCCGAGGAGGTGATCGTCTCCGAGCGCCCGCACGAGGGCTGGTCGGTGGTCAACGAGCAGGGCGAAACCGTCGCTCTCGACCTCGAACTCACCCCCGAACTGGTGCAGGCCGGCATCGCGCGGGAGTTCATCCGGGCCGTGCAGGAGGCGCGCAAGACCTCCGGCTTCGAGGTGTCCGACCGGATCCGGCTCGCCTGGGCCGCCTCGGACGCGGACACGGCGACAGCCCTGCGCACCCACACCAGCCTGATCGGGGACGAGGTTCTCGCGGTCGGGGTGGGCGAGGCGGAGCCCGCCGACGACTGGTTCGCCGACCCCGACCTGGGCTTCCGGTTCACCGTCTCCCGGGTCGAGCAGCCCTGATGCCCGGCGAGACCCGGCCGGCGCCGGTCGTCTTCCTCCACTCCGCGGGGTTCACGCCCCAGATGTGGCAGTCACAGGTGGAGGCGGTCGCCGCGTCCGGCGATGAACGCCAGGGGATCGCGCCGTGGCTGGCCGGCCTGCGTCCCGGGCGTCCCGGCGAGCTGTCGCTGAGCCTCGCCGCGGCGGAGGTCGTCAGCACGCTCGACCGCTACGGGATGGAGCGGGCGTGGCTGGTCGGCCACCAACTCGGCGCGATGGTGGCGCTGCAGGTGGCCGCGTCCGACCCCGATCGTGTCGCCGGCCTGGTCCTGTCCGGGGCCTTCGCCACACCCGGGAAGCTGGCGCTGCGGCTGCAGAAGTCGCTGATCCGGGTGATGCCGAACCGGGCGCTCGCCGACAGCGGTGCCACCAGGGACGACCTGGTCCGCGCCCTCGAGCTGATGGCCACCGCCGACTTCGGAGGTCGGCTGAAGCAGCTCGCCGTCCCCGTGCTGGTGATCGCCGGCGCCGCCGACCCGGGCCTGCCCGCGGCGCGGCAACTGGTCGAGCAACTGCCGCACGCCCGGCTCGAGGAACTGGCCGGCGCGGCCGCGAACCCCAGCCTGGAGGCACCGGCGGAGTACAACCGCCTGCTGGTGGAGTTCCTGGCCTGATTCCAGCAGGACGGCGGCGGCGCGGGGACGCATCGTCCCGGGCTTAGGGTGTGCGCGTGCCCGATCGTCCCGACTCCTCCGCGCTCGACTCGCGCGGGCTGGCGTTCGCCTTCGGTGCCTACTTCCTGTGGGGCTCGTTCCCGCTCTACTTCGAGGCCCTGTCGGCGGCCGGCGCGTTCGAGATCATCGGCCATCGCGTGTTCTGGACGTTCGTGTTCTGCCTGGCCGGCGTCCTCGTGTGGCGCGAGTGGAGGCACCTCCGCGAGGTGCTCGCCGACCGCCGGCTGTTCTGGGGCCTCACCGGCGCGGGCGTCCTGGTCACGCTGAACTGGTCGATCTACGTGTGGGGCGTGCTCAACGACCACATCGTCGACGCGGCACTGGGCTACTTCATCAACCCGCTCGTCACCGTGACGCTCGCGGTGGTGGTGCTGCACGAGCAGCTCAGGACGGCGCAGAAGGTGGCCGTCGGCGTGGGCGCGGTCGCGGTGCTGGTGATCGCCGTGGGCTACGGGCAGGTCCCGTGGGTGGCGCTGTCGCTCGCGGCGACCTTCGGGCTGTACGGGCTGGTCAAGAAGCAGGTGGGTGGACGGGTCTCGCCGCTGGTGGGGCTGACCCTCGAGACCGCCGTGCTGGCGCCGCTGGCGCTGGCGTTCCTGGTCTGGCTGCAGGTTTCGGGGACGAGCAACTACCTCACCCACGGGCCCGGACTGACCATCGGGCTCAGCCTCGCCGGCGTGGTGACCGCGATCCCGCTGCTGCTGTTCGCCGCCGCGTCCGCACGGATCCCGCTGAGCATGATGGGGCTGATCCAGTACCTCACGCCGGTGATCCAGTTCTCGATCGGCGTCTGGGTGAACCACGAGGTGATGCCCGCGCCGCGCTGGATCGGGTTCGGCCTGGTCTGGGTGGCGTTGGTCGTCCTGACCGTGGACAGCCTGCGCAACGCCCGGCGTCCGGTGGAGTTGGTGGGCGATCCCGAGGTGATGAACTGAGCCGAACCCCGGGCGGGGCCGGTCAGCCGGTCTGTGACCAGCCTTCGGGGAGCGAGATGTTGAACATCCACTCGAGGCCGAACTTGTCCATGACCAGGCCGTACATGTCGCCCCAGACCTGCTTCTCCAGGGCCATGCCGACCTTGCCGTCCGCGGCGAGTGCGGCGAACCAGCCCTGCAGCGCGGCGACGTCGTCGCCCATGAACGCGAGGTAGACCCGCGTCCCTCCCCAGGTGGCGTCGGCGCCGGGCATCGCGTCGGACGCCATCAGCGTGAGCTGGCCGGTGACCAGCTGGGAGTGCATCACACCGTCCGGAGGCATGCCCTCCATGCCGAACTCGCTGAAGGTGCTGATCGTCAGTTCACCGCCGAAGACCCCCTGGTAGAAGGTCATCGCATCGCGGGTCACGCCGGGCGGGAAGTTGAGGTACGGGACGAGGGACAACGACATGACGGCTCCTGATGTTTACGTTGTTCACATTCGCTGTTGCCGAACGTACGCTGAGGCCGTGGAGGTCGGGAATACGCGGAGTTACCACCACGGCGACCTGCGTGCGGCACTGCTCTCGGCGGGGTACGAACTGGCGCGGGGTGGTGGGGCGGACGCGGTGACGCTGCGCGCGACGACCCGGCGGTCCGGAGTCTCACCCGCTGCGGCGTACCGCCACTTCGCGTCCCACGAAGAACTACAACTGGCGGTCGGTGCGCTGGCGATGGCCGACCTGGCCCGCTCGATCGAGGCGCACCAGACCGGCACTGACGACGCCGATCCGGCCGTACGGGCCCGGCAGCGGCTCATCGGCGTGGGCGACGGCTACATCGCGTTCGCCCTGGATTCGCCGGGCGCGTTCGACATCGCGCTGTTCGGGCTGTTCACGATGGAGGACGCCTTCGCGCCGGAGTCGATGGGCGACACCGGACGCACGCCGTACCAGTTGCTCACGGACGCGATCGCCGACCTGGTCGACCTCGGCCTGCTCCCGTCCGGACAGGCCCAATCCGCCGCGATCACGTGCTGGTCGACCGTCCACGGCTTCGCCACCCTCGCCACGAGCGGCCCGCTGCGCCGGCACCCTCGCCCCGAGCTGGACGCGCTCGGCGCCCGCACCGTCCGCGGCCTCGTCGACGCCCTGCTCCCCGGCTACCAGCCGAGTTCGCTGGGGTAGTCGACGACGGCGGGCTCGTCGGCGGCGGCGGCGAAGGCAGCGAAGGCGCCGAAGGCGTCCAGCAGTTCCTGGCGGCTGCGTTCCGGCATCGCCGTGACGATCCCCTCGATCGTCTTGCGACGGCGCCGGGTCACCCGCGCGACCAACTCCCGGCCCTTCCCGGTGAGGCCCACCACGACCTCACGGCGGTCCCGCTCGGCCGGCGTCCGCTCGACGAGGCCGGACGCCTCCAGCCGGTCGACCGACCGCAGCGCCGTGGACGGACCGACGCCGAGGCGTTCCGCGAGTTCGACCATCCGGCTGTCGCCACGCGTCGAGAGCACGACCAGCGTCCGGAACTGCGCCGGGGTCACGCCGATGTCGTCCAGCGAGCGGGCCGACACCCCGACGAGGACCCGTGACGCCGTCAGGATCCCGTTGATGATCTCGTCCAGGTCCGCCACGCCGGGCACGCCCGCCGGTCGGGAATTTCGTTGCATAGGACAATCATTGCATAATGCAATTGTGACGGCTCACCACACCACGAAGCACCACCGCCCCCTGTGGCCGCTGCCGCTCGACCGGCAGCGCTGGGTCTGGCTCGGCGTAGGCCTCCGCACGAGCCACTGGGGACAGATCACCCTGGCCGCGCTGATCGGCGCCGGCTCGGCCCTCTTCGCCGTGTTCTTCCGCTGGATGATCGCGACCTTCACCTGGATGTTCACCGGCCACGCCGACTACGCCGCCGTCCCGGGCTCCGGCAACCCCTACCTGCCCTGGCTCGGCATCTGGTTCGTCGTGCTCACCCCGGTCGTGTCCGGCCTGCTCTACGGACCCCTCGTGCAGGCCTTCGCCCGCGAGGCCCGCGGCCACGGCGTCCCCGAGGTGATGTACGCGGTCTCCCAGCAGGGCGGGCGAATCCGGCCGCAGGTCGCGGTGGTCAAGGCGGTCGCCTCCGCCCTGTGCATCGGCGGCGGTGGCTCGGTCGGACGCGAGGGGCCGATCGTCCAGATCGGCTCGGCCCTCGGATCCACCCGCGGACGCCTCGTGCACGCCTCCGAGTCACGGTTGCGCGTCCGGGTCGCCTGCGGTGCCGCCGGCGGCATCGCCGCCACCTTCAACGCCCCGATCGCCGGGGTGTTCTTCGCCCTCGAACTGATCCTGCTCGACTTCACCGCCAACGCGTTCGGCCTGGTCGTGATCGCCTCCGTCACCTCGAGCGTGATCGGCCGCGCGATCCTCGGCAACTCCCCGTTCCTCCCCCTGCCCACCTTCAGCGTCACCAGCCCGATCGAGTACCTGCTCTACCTGGTCCTGGGGGTCCTCGCCGGTGCCGTCGGGGTCGGCTTCAGCAAGAGCCTGTACGCCATCGAGGACCTCTGCGACCGCCTGTGGCACTGGCCGGAGTGGGCACGTCCGGCCGTCGGTGGCGTCGTCCTCGGCCTGCTGCTGCTCGTGCTGCCCCAGATGTACGGCGTGGGCTACCCGGTGATCGGCGAGGCCGTGAACGGCAACTACACGATCGCGTTCCTGCTCATCCTGGTGGTCGGGAAGATCGTCGCGACCTCGCTGACCATCGGCATCGGCGGCTCCGGCGGCGTGTTCGCGCCCAGCCTGTTCATCGGAGCGGCGCTCGGCAGCGCCTTCGGCATGGTGGCCAACTTCCTGCTGCCCGGCCAGGTCGCCCCGATCGGCGCCTACGGGCTGATCGGCATGGGGGCGGTCTTCGCGGGCGCCGCCCGCGCCCCGATGACCGCGCTGCTGATGATGTTCGAACTGACCGGGGAGTACTCGATCATCCTGCCGCTGATGGCCGCCATCGCCCTCGCCACCGCGGTCAGCCACAAGCTGACCCCCGACACCATCTACACCGCGAAGCTCCGCCGCCGCGGCATCGACCTGGAGGCCTCCCCCAGCCCGGCCCGCGCGCGGGTGCCGCTCGCCACGGTGATGCGTCCGCTACCCGCCGGGGTGGACGCCCGGACGCCGCTGCCGAAGGCCGCCTACCAGCTCTCCCACACCCCCTACGGCGTCCTGCCGGTGACCAATATCGACGGCGGCTTCCTCGGCATCCTGACCGCGCGTGCCGTCGCCGACGCCCTCGCGGCCGGCGAGGACACCACCAGGAAGGCGGCGATCATGACCGAGTTCCCGGTCACGGTCACCGACGCCGACACCGTCGAGGAGGCCATCCAGGCCCTGAACCTGAGCGGCTGCGGCGGCATTCCCGTGTTCGGCTCGTCCGGCGCCACGTCCGGCACGCCGGTGGGCTGGGTGACCTACCGGGACGCGCTGCGCACGGTCAGCGTGAACGCTCCCCCGGCAGCGCCGACGACGATCACCGGCCCACCCGACTGAGCACCCCGGCCCTCGGCCGCCGCCCGGTCAGCGCAGGTCGTCCCCGTCACGACGCGGCGCCCTCGGCGGCAACGCCTTCCGCCGGCTGCGGAGGTTCTGGTGCACCGCGCCCAGCACGCTGCTGGCGACCAGGGCGATGATGATCGCCGGCCAGAAGCCGATGTAGTTGAGGATCGCCAGCAGGATCATCACCGGCCACACGATGCCCGCGAGGCCGCGCGCGATGCTCTCGACCATCGACGGCGGCGGCGCCGGCTCTCCGGGAACCACGACCTCACCGCTCACGGGACGCTCGCCCGGCTGCCCCTCCGACAGGAACGACGGCTGCTGCCACTGTTCGTCCCTGCCCTCGACGGGATCCTGGCTGGCCATCACCCCATGCTAGGACGGGTCGCCCGCGAGGTCACCGGCCGGAGCCTCAGCGCAGGTCGGCGCCCGGCCCGGTGGCCGGGGTGGTACGCATCACCAGGCGCCGGCTCGCGAGCGCCCAGACCCGGCGGCGCAGGATCGCGCTGACCACGATCGCGAGCACCAGCACCGGGACCCAGTGCCCGCTGATGATCGCCACCACCAGAGCGACCGGCCAGACCAGCCGCCGGATCGTGCGCAGCGTCGCCTCCTCGTGGGACGGCGGGGCCACCAGCACGCGGGTCGCGCCCGGCACCATGGGCCCCGACATCACCTCGCCGGTCACCGGCGGTGGCGCGGCGGGATCGGAGAAGGTCGGCTGCTCCCAGTACTGCTCGGACGGGCGGTTGGTCATGAACCAACGGTAGGTCGGTGATCCTGGAGCGCCCATCAGGTGAGTCCACGATGCTTCCCTGACTCCGGATCTGGCACAGTGGTGCGGTGCGGGTGGTTCAGAAGTTCGGCGGCTCCTCCGTGGCGGACGCCGAGAGCATCAAGAGGGTGGCGCGGCGGATCGTCGCGACCCAGGCCGACGGCAACGAGGTGGTCGTGGTCATCTCGGCGATGGGTGACACCACCGACGACCTGATGGACCTCGCGCTGCAGGTGTCGCCACAGCCGCGTCCGCGGGAACTCGACATGCTGCTCACCGCCGGTGAGCGGATGAGCGCGGCCCTGCTCGCGATGGCGATCAACGACCTCGGCGCGACCGCCCGGTCGTTCACCGGGTCGCAGGCCGGGGTGATCACCACCGGCACGCACGGCAATGCGCGGATCATCGACATCACCCCGGGACGGATCGTCTCGGCACTCGCCGAGGGCGACGTCGTCATCGTCGCCGGGTTCCAGGGAGTCTCGCAGACCTCCAAGGACGTCACCACGCTCGGTCGCGGCGCGTCCGACACCACCGCGGTGGCCCTCGCCGCCGCCCTGGACGCCGCCTACTGCGAGATCTACTCCGACGTGGACGGAGTGTTCACCGCCGACCCGCGGATCGTCCCCGGCGCGAGGCAGATCCCCCAGATCGGCTACGAGGACATGCTCGAGCTCGCCGCGAACGGCGCCAAGATCCTGCACCTGCGTTGCGTCGAGTACGCGCGCCGGGAACGCGTGCCGGTCCACGTCCGCTCGTCCTTCTCGGACAAGCCTGGCACCTGGGTGAAGGACATCGACTACGAGGAGGGTGGCATGGAGCAGCCGCTGATCGAGGGCATCGCGCACGACCGCAGCGAGGCCAAGATCACGATCGTGGGCGTGCCCGACCGGGTGGGCGAGGCCGCCGACATCTTCAGCGTGGTCGCCGAGGCCGACGTGAACATCGACATGATCGTGCAGAACGTCTCCCGCGAGCTCGAGGAGGCC
>JAXGTK010000113.1:0-8840 GCA_040774965.1 Propionicimonas sp.
ACACCGGAGGACAGCCGGACGCGGGCGACCTTGCGCAGCGCCGAGTTCGGCTTCTTCGGGGTGGTGGTGTACACACGGGTGCACACGCCGCGGCGCTGCGGGGAACCCTTCAGCGCAGGGGTCTTGTTCTTGCTGACCTTGTCCGTGCGGCCCTTGCGGACCAACTGCTGGATAGTGGGCACCGGCTGGTATCTCTTTCCCTTGATGTAGGCGGGGCGCGCGCCGAGCGCCACCAGCCCCCGCTACCTCGGAGTCGACGGCCGGACGCGGCGCACGCACGCATGGTTCGGTCGCCCGAACACAACGGTCAAGGCTACTTGATGGCCCCGCAAGCGTCAAAATGCCCACGGACGGCGCGATAATGGATGGACGGCACCGAATACTGTCGCTTGTCTACGGGAGACTGTACTTACAGCCGGTCGTCGGGGTTGCCCACGGGCTCCGGCCCGGTCTCATCGGGGAGGCTGACATGCAGGAGTTGACCGAACGCACCCGCGTTGCCATCACCGTCGACGGACGCGACGTCGAGGTCGAAGCCGGGCTGACCATCCTGACCGCACTGCAGAAGGAGGGCTTCGACGTCCCCTCACTGTGCAACGACGTCCGCCTCGAACGGGCGAACGGCAACTGCGGGCTGTGCGTGGTCGAGGTGGGCGAGACCCACCGCGAGGTGAAGTCGTGCATCACCCCCGTCGCCGACGGCATGGTCATCCAGACCCGTTCGAACACCATCGACGCCTACCGCAAGGTGCGCGTGGAGCAGCTGCTCTGCGACCACAACGCCGACTGCGAGCCGCCGTGCCAGCAGACCTGCCCGGCCCACATCGACATCCAGCGCTACCTCGCCCTGGTCGCGGACGGGAACTTCGAGGCAGCGGTGCGGGTGATCAAGGACCGCAACCCGTTCCCGTCCGCCTGCGGACGGGTCTGTCCACACACCTGCGAGGCGCAGTGCCGACGCAACCTGGTCGACAGCGCCGTGGCGATCAACAACGTGAAGCGCTTCGCCGCCGACTGGGACCTCGCCCGTGAGGAGACCTGGCTGCCCACCATCGGCCGGCCCACCGGCAAGAAGATCGCCATCGTCGGCGCCGGGCCGTCCGGGCTGAGCGCGGCCTTCTACGCCGCGGCTGCCGGGCACGAGGTCACGGTCTTCGAGGCCATGCCGTACCCCGGCGGCATGATGCGCTACGGCATCCCCGAGTACCGCCTGCCCAAGGCCGTCCTCGACGCGGAGATCGCCACGATCACCGCCCTCGGCGTCCGGATCGTCTGCAACAAGGCCCTGGGCACGCACCTGCACCTGGAGGACCTCCAGCACGACTTCGACGCGGTCTACCTGGCGATCGGTTCCTGGACCGCCACCCCGATGAACCTGCCCGGGGAGAATTCCGAGGGCGTGTGGACGGGGATCGGCTACCTGCGCGAGGTCACCAAGGGCAGCGATCCCGAACCGGGCGACACCGTGGTGGTCGTCGGCGGCGGCAACACCGCGATCGACTGCGCGCGCACCGCGGTGCGCCGCGGCGCGAAGAAGGTCGTGCTGCTGTACCGCCGCACCAGGGACGAGATGCCCGCGCAGCCGCACGAGGTCGCCGACGCCGAGGCCGAGGGCGTCCAGCTGCGGTTCCTCGCCGCCCCCACCTCGATCGGCCGCGACGACGACGGCCTGGTGCTGCACTGCATGGAGATGGTCCTGGGCGAGCCGGACCGTTCCGGCCGCCGGCGCCCGGTACCGGTCGAGGGCAGCGACTTCGCCTTCAAGGCGTCCATGGTCATCGGAGCGATCGGGCAGAGCACGAACACCCAGTTCCTCTACAACGACCTGCCCGTGCGGCTGAACAAGTGGGGCGACATCGAGGTCGACGGCTCGACGATGGAGGCCTCGGAGTCGAAGATCTTCGCCGGCGGCGACTGCGTCACCGGCCCCGCCACCGTGATCGAGGCCGTGGCCGCGGGCCACCGGGCCGCCTGGGCGATGGACCAGTTCGTCACCAAGGGCTACGTGCGCGGCGAACCGGCCTGCTACAACTGCAGCCGCGGATCCCTGGAGGACCTCCCCCGCGACGAGTTCGAGGCCCGTCCGAAGCTGGTCCGCCACGCCATGCCGGCCGAGGCGGTCGAGGCTCGGCTCACCGACTTCCGCGAGGTGGAACTCGGCTACACGGCCGAGGACGCGCGCGCCGAGGCGGCGCGCTGCCTCAAGTGCGGCTGCAAGGAGCGGTTCTCCTGCGACCTGCGCCAGACCGCGACCAGGTCCTCGGTGACCTACATCGAGCCGCTGCACCTGCGGCCGCACACCCCGATCCTGCGCGACCACCCGTTCATCATCCGCGACCACAACAAGTGCATCTCGTGCGGACGCTGCGTCGCGGCCTGCGCCGAGATCGAGGGCCCGGGCGTCCTGGCCTTCCAGTTCCACGGCGGCCAGTTGCGGGTCGGCACGCACGACGGCCGGCCGCTGATCGAGACCGACTGCGTCTCCTGCGGACAGTGCGTCACGGCCTGTCCGTGCGGCGCGCTGGACTACGTCCGGGAGCGTCCCGAGGTGTTCCACGCGATCAACGACCCGACCAAGGTCGTGGTGGGCTTCGTCGCCCCGGCCCCGCGCAGCGTGATCGCCGCCCAGTACGGCAAGACGCCGGAGGAGGCGTCCCCGTTCGTCGCCGGGCTGATGCGCGCGATCGGCTTCGACAAGGTGTTCGACTTCTCCTTCGCCGCGGACCTGACGATCATGGAGGAGACCACCGAGTTCCTGAACCGGGTCGCCTCCGGCGGCGTGATGCCCCAGTTCACCTCGTGCTGCCCCGGCTGGGTGAACCTGGTCGAGAAGCGCTACCCGGAGCTGATCCCGCACCTGTCCAGCTGCAAGTCGCCGCAGCAGATGATGGGCACGACCGTGAAGACGCACTTCGCGCAGACCTACGGGATCTCCCTGGACGACCTGTACGTGGTCTCGATCGTGCCGTGCCTGGCCAAGAAGTACGAGGCGGCCCGGCCCGAATTCGCCACGAACGGCATCCGCGACGTCGACGCCGTGGTGACCACCAGCGAGTTCATCGAGATGATGAACATGGTGCGGCTCGACCCCCGGCAGGTGGAACCCGACCGGTTCGACGACCCGTACTCCCGCGTCACCGGCGCCGGCGTGATCTTCGGGGCGTCCGGCGGTGTGGCCGAGGCCGCGCTGCGCATGGCGGTGGAGAAGCTCACCGGCGAGGCACACCCCGACCACCTGGAGTTCCAGGCCGTACGCGGGTTGCAGGGCATCAAGGACGCCACGATCACCGCCGGCGGCAAGACCGTCCGGGTGGCGGTGATCTCCGGGCTGGGCAACGCCCAACCCCTGGTCGAGCGGGTCGCTGCCGGCGAGGACGTCGGTTACGACCTGATCGAGATCATGGCCTGCCCCGGCGGCTGCATCGACGGCGCCGGCCAGCCGGCGCCGGCCAAGGTCGGCGAGCTGCGCGAGCGCACCGAGGTGCTCTTCGACATCGACCGGTCCAGCAAGTACCGCCGGTCCCAGGACAACCCCGACATCCTGCGGCTCTACGACGAGTTCTACGGTGAACCGAACTCGGAGAAGGCGCACCACCTGCTGCACACCACCTACCAGCCGTACAGCGAGAAGGCGGCCGTGCCGGCCACGATGCCGATCAACTGAGCGCCCGGACCGGATCGGGGACGGTTCCTGATCCGGTCCACGTCAGGCGAGCAGGCGCAGCGGGGGGCCGTCCAGCCGGACGACGGTGGCGCCCAGCGCCGCGGCCTGCCCGGGGAGGTGGGTGACCAGCACGGTCAGCCGGTCCGTCCCTGCCGCCCCGGCGACCAGGTCGGCCGCCTGGCGCCACGCCGGCTCGTCCAGGCCGGTGAAGGGCTCGTCCAGGAGCAGCAGGTCGGCCTGCGTCGCGAGCGCCCTCGCCATGGCCACGCGCCGCTTCATGCCCCCGCTGAGCTCGCCGGGACGCACGTGCAGGCTCTCGCCCAGCCCGAGCCGGACCAGCCAGTCCCGGGCCCGTTCCCGCTGCCCCGGATCCGGCCGCGTCACCGCGTTCTGCCACGCGGTCTCCCACGGCAGCAGCCGGTCCTCCTGGAAGACGACCGCCGACCGCCGCCCGTCCAGCCCCGTGATCCGACCGGACTGCGGCACCACCAGCCCGGCGAGCAGGCGGAGCAGCGTGGTCTTGCCACAGCCGGACGGGCCGAGCAGGCAGACCGTGCCGGTCTCGGGGAGGTCGAGGGAGAAGTCGGCCAGCACGGGACGCGCCGGGTCGTAGCCGAAGCCGATCCGCTCACACCGTGGCATCGCCGGGCTCCTCCCCCGCCGACTCCCGACCCGCCGCCAGCCACGTCGTGGCGCGCGCCGCGGCCCAGCGCAGCGCGCCCTCCAGCAGCAGGCTGAGCACCACCACCGTGATCGTCCAGGCGAACACCTCCGGGGTCTCGAGGTAGATCTTGGCGTCCTGCAGCCGCGAGCCCACGGCGACCGTGGGCCGGCTGATCACCTCTGCCGCGATCCCCGACTTCCAGGCCAGGCCCATGCCGGTGGTGCAGGCGGCCGCGAAGAAGGGCAGCAGCAGCGGGACCCGGATCCGGCGCAGGGTCTGCCAGCGGCCGAAGCCGAACACCCGCGCCACCTCGAGCAGGTCGCGGTCCTGCCGGGCGATGCCCTGCGCCATGCTCTCCCACACGACGGGCACGACCATCAGGAACGAGATGAACGCCGGCAGCCGACCGGTGGGGATCCAGACCAGCGCGAGGATGATGAAGGACGCGACCGGCGCCGCACGCACCACCCGCAGCGCCGGGGACAACAGGGCGTCCACCGCGGCGTACCGGGTGGTCAGGACCGCCGCGGCGACGCCTGCGGCCACCCCGGCGAGGAAGCCGACCAGCACCCGGAGCAGGGAAAGCGCCGTGGTCTGCCAGAAGGACGGCGTCGCGGCGAGGTTGACGAGGGTGACCAGCACCGCCGCGGGCGACGGCACGAGGAGTTCCTGCCCCACGAGCACGCTCGTGACCCACCAGGCCGCCAGCCAGAACGCCAGCGCGGCGACGCCGAGCAGCGCCCGACGTCCCGGCTCAGTGCGTCGTGTAGTAGAACCCGGCATCAGGGAGCGATCCTCCCACGGCTGCGGGATTCGCGTCGTAGAGCACCTGGAAGTAGCCCCCGAGGCCCGCCTCCATCTCCTCACCGGAGAGGAAGGTCAGGTTGAGTCGCGGCAGCGCCTGCTTCGCCACGGCGGCGCTCGGGATGATCCCGTACTGCGCGCACAGCGTCGCAGTGGCGTCCGCGTCGGTCTTCGCCGCATCGATCGAAGCAGCGTACTCGCTGAGGAAGGACGTCACGGCGTCCGGGTGCTGCTCGATGAAGTCCTTCCGGGCGATCACCCCGCCCATCATCAGCTGGCTCCCGTCGGTGACGGCCTTCGACCACTCGGTGGTGAGGTCGAGCGCGACGGCCACCTCGGGGTTCTTCACCGTGACCGCGGTGACGAACGGCTCGGGCAGCAGGGCGACCTGCGCCTTCCCGCCGGCGACGAGCGTGGCGACCTCGTCGTGCTCGCTCTTCCAGACGAGGTGGACGTCGGTGTCGGGGTCGAGGCCGGCCTTCTGCAGGAGGAAACGCAGCACGTACTCGGGGTTGGAGCCCTGGCCGGACGCGTAGATCGTCTTCCCCTTCAGGTCGGCCATGCTCGAGACGGACGTGCCGTTGGTGACGATGTACATCACGCCGAGGGTGTTCACCGCGAGCATCTGGACGGCGCCGGAGGTCTTCGCGTAGAGCACCGCGGCCAGGTTCGTCGGGACCGCGGCGATGTCGACGTCCCCGCTGGCGACCTTCGCCACGACCTCGTCGGGGGCGTCGGTGATGGTGAAGGCGTAGTCGTTGGCGGTCGTGCCGGCGTCCTGCGCCTGCATCAGGTGCACCATGCCGACCCCGGTCGGTCCCTTCAGCGCGGCGACCCGGACGGCCGTCCGCTGCGCCGGGCTCGAGCCCGCGGCGGCCGGCTCCCCGGTGGTTCCCGCGCAGCCGGCGAGCAGCGCGAGCGCGACGAGCAACGAGACCAGCGGCATGACGCCACGACGAAGGGCAGCAGTGCCCGGATTTGTCCTCACCAACGAAGCGTAGGGCACCGGGACCGGGGCGCGTGTCCCCTTCCAGATCCGTGGTCAGGCCCGCCCCGGGGAGGCGACGGCCGCGCCCGGCGCGGGGCCGGGGTCGGTGACCTCGCGCCCCGGCGACCGGGCCTCGTGCGACCGGCGCCTAGCGGAGCTCGCCGGTGTCGTACTCGTCCAGGCCGACCGCCGACCCACCGACACTCAGGTCGTAGTCGTACGGGTCGTAGGAGAGGTCGTACGCGGCGGCGCGGGCCTCCGCGGTGGGCTCCACCCGGATGTTCCGGTACCGGTCCAGGCCGGTGCCGGCCGGGATCAGCTTGCCCAGGATGACGTTCTCCTTGAGGCCGACCAGGGAGTCCGACTTGGCGTGGATCGCCGCGTCGGTGAGCACCTTGGTGGTCTCCTGGAACGAGGCGGCCGACAGCCACGACTCGGTGGCCAGCGACGCCTTGGTGATGCCCATCAGCACCGGACGGCCCTGGGCCGGCGTGCGGCCCTCGGTGACCATCCGCCGGTTCTCGGACTCGAACAGCTTCCGGTCCACCAGCTCGCCGGGCAGCATCGAGGTGTCACCGGACTCGATCACCGTGATCCGGCGCAGCATCTGCCGGATGATGATCTCGATGTGCTTGTCGTGGATCGGCGCACCCTGCGTCCGGTACACGGCCTGCACCTCCTCCACCAGGTGCTCCTGCACCTTGCGGAGGCCGGAGACGCGGAGCACGTCCTGCGGGTCCGGGGTGCCGGCGTACAGCTGCTGGCCCGCAGCCACGTGGTCGCCGTCGCCGACGGAGTGCCGGACGCCGTTCGCGTCCTCCCACTCGAGCCGGACGCGGCGCGGCAGCGGGTACTCCAGGTCGGCCTCGCCGTCGTCGCGGACGATGATCAGCTTGCGCGTGCGCTCACCCTCCTCGATCCGCACCCGGCCGGCGGCCTCCGCGATCGGAGCCTTGCCCTTGGGCTGGCGGGCCTCGAAGAGCTCGACCACGCGGGGCAGGCCCTGGGTGATGTCGTCACCGGCCACACCACCGGTGTGGAAGGTCCGCATCGTCAGCTGCGTGCCCGGCTCGCCGATCGACTGCGCGGCGACGATACCGACCGCCTCGCCGACGTCCACGAGCTTGCCGGTGGCCAGCGAGCGGCCGTAGCACATCGCGCAGGTGCCGGTGGCCGCCTCGCAGGTGAGCACGGAACGCACCTTCACCTCGGTGACGCCGTTCTTCAGCAGCGTGTGGATGTTCACGTCGCCCAGGTCGACCCCGGCCTTGACCAGCACCTCGCCCTTCGGCGTGACCACGTCGGACGCGAGCGTCCGGGCGTACACCGCGGTCTCGATGTTGCGCGCGGGGACCAGCTTGCCGCCGCGGCCCTCCGCCGCGATCACCTTGGTCAGGCCACGCTCGGTCTGGCAGTCCTCCTCGCGGATGATCACGTCCTGGGAGACGTCCACCAGCCGCCGGGTGAGGTAGCCGGAGTCGGCGGTCCGCAGCGCGGTGTCCGCCTGGCCCTTCCGGCCGCCGTGCGTGGAGATGAAGTACTCCAGCACCGACAGCCCCTCACGGAAGTTGGACTTGATCGGCCGGGCGATGATCTCGCCCTTCGGGTTCGCCACCAGGCCCCGCATGGCCGCGATCTGGCGCATCTGGGTCATGTTCCCCCGGGCGCCGGAGTGCACCATCATGAAGATCGGGTTCGACTTCGTGAAGTTCGCCTCCATGGCCGCGGTCAGCTCGGCCGTGGCGTCCGTCCAGAGCTGGATCAGCTCCTGGTGCCGTTCCTCCTCGGTGACCTTGCCGCGCTCGTACTGCTTGGTGATCTTGTTCGCGCGGGCGTCGTACCCGGCCAGGATCTCCGGCTTGGACGGCGGGGTCTGCACGTCGGCGATCGAGACGGTGACACCCGAGCGGGTGGCCCACTTGAAGCCGAGGGCCTTGAGCCGGTCCAGGGTGACCGCGACATCGACCTTCGGGTACCGCTCGGCGAGGTCGTTCACGATCTGGCCGAGCTTCTTCTTGCCGACCTCCTCGTTCACGTACGGGTAGTCGGTCGGCAGCGCCTCGTTGAACAGCGCGCGGCCCAGCGTGGTCTCCAGCAGCACGCTGCCGTCGGCACGCAGTTCGCCACCCGCTGGCGGCACGACGCCGGTGAGCCGGATGGTGCACCGCGCACCGATGCCCAGCTCGTGCCGGTCGAACGCCATGTAGGCCTCGGCCACCGACGAGAACGCCCGGCCCTCGCCCGGCTTGCCCGCCTGCTCGAGGGTGAGGAAGTAGTGGCCGATGATCATGTCCTGGGTGGGCAGGGTCACCGGACGGCCGTCCGCGGGCTTGAGGATGTTGTTGGTGGACAGCATCAGGATCCGCGCCTCGGCCTGGGCCTCGGCGCTCAGCGGCAGGTGCACGGCCATCTGGTCGCCGTCGAAGTCGGCGTTGAAGGCGGTGCAGACCAGCGGGTGCAGCTGGATGGCCTTGCCCTCGATCAGCTGCGGCTCGAACGCCTGGATGCCCAGCCGGTGCAGCGTCGGTGCGCGGTTGAGCAGCACCGGGTGCTCGGCGATGACCTCTTCGAGCACGTCCCACACGACCGGACGCTGCCGCTCGACCATGCGCTTGGCGGACTTGATGTTCTGCGCATGCGACAAGTCGACCAGGCGCTTCATCACGAAAGGCTTGAACAGCTCCAGCGCCATCTGCTTCGGCAGACCGCACTGGTGCAGC
>JAXGTK010000114.1:0-8759 GCA_040774965.1 Propionicimonas sp.
CAGGAAGACCTGCGGCTGGCGGACGATGGCCCGGCCCATGGCGACGCGCTGCCGCTGGCCACCCGAGAGCGCCTTCGGCTTGCGGGCGAGGAAGGACTCCAGGCCCAGCAGGTGCGCGGCCTCGAGGACGCGTTGGTCGCGCTCGGCCTTCGGCACGCCGGCCATCTTCAGGGCGAAGCCCATGTTGTCGGCGACGGTCATGTGCGGGTACAGCGCGTAGTTCTGGAACACCATCGCGATGTCGCGGTCCTTCGGCGGGAGGTCGGTGACGTCCCGGTCACCGATGGTGATCTTGCCCGCGTTGACCTCCTCGAGGCCGGCGAGCATGCGCAGGGAGGTCGACTTGCCGCAACCGGACGGTCCGACGAGAACCATGAATTCGCCGTCGCCGATCTCGAGGTTGAGCTTGTCGACAGCAGGGTGGTCGGCGCCGGGATACACCCGTGTCGCGTCCAGGAAGCTGACTGTGGCCATGCCGAATACACCTTTCCACGGGCAGGTACGTGCCCGACGATCCGTAGTGGAAGAGACGCGCCGCGGGCGCGGCACCCAGTCATCTTCGCACGCCCCGGGCCGGGTCGCCATAGTCTCGATTCAATCCCCGGGGGTGGCCCCGCACGCGGCTGACTAGCCGCGCGGCGGCGACCGCACACCTCGGGTACGCTCGCCGGGTGAGCGATGCCGATGCCGAGGACGCCCGTAGCGAGCCCTCGACGGAACCCGCCGCGGCGGAGCAGCCGTGGTGGGACGACCCGTCCCTGCCCTGGCGCCACCAGCCGACCCGGGCCGACATCGCGTGCTTCACCTGGCTCAGCGTGGCCGCGGTCTACGGCATCGTGATCAGCGTCCTGCGGCCGGGACTGCTGGGCACGATGCCACACCTGCTCGCCGCCCTCGGCTCCTGGTCGGGCACCGTGCTGATCGGTGCCCTGGCCAGCGAGGGCGACCCCTGGTGGCCGCTGGTCTGGGTGCTCGGCACGGTCGGCCTGATCAAGTTCGACTGGGTCTACTGGTGGGCGGGGAGACTTTGGGGCCGCGAGCTGATCGAGGTGTGGTCGGGACGCTCCCCACGGGCCCGGCGGGTCAACGAGAGGGCCGCGCGGTTCGCCCGGAAGTACGAGACCCTCGCGCTGGCGGTGTCGATGGTGCCGGGAGTGCCCGGGCGCGGCGTGATCGTGGCGGTGCTCGGCGAGGCGGGCACGAGCCTGGCGAAGTTCCTCACCGTGTCGCTGGTCTCCTCCGCGGTGGTCGTCGGCGGGTGCCTCGCCGCTGGTTACTGGATCGGCGAGCCGGCGGTCGCCCTGATGCAGACCTACGGCAGCTACCTGTGGTACGTCTCCCTGGCGCTGCTGGTGGTCGTGGTCGTCCAGGCCTGGTGGCGGCAGCGGCAGCGTCCGGCGGCCTGACCCGGGGCGTCCGGCGGACGGAGCCGCGTGGGAGAATCGAACTCCCGACAACCGAT
Organism: Propionicimonas sp.; assembly: GCA_040774965.1. Taxonomy (GTDB): domain Bacteria; phylum Actinomycetota; class Actinomycetes; order Propionibacteriales; family Propionibacteriaceae; genus Propionicimonas. The sequence continues at coordinate 1,463 of JAXGTK010000114.1, forward strand.
TTACAAGATCGGAGCTCTACCAACTGAGCTAACGCGGCGCGGGCTCCCGCCCGGCGCACCATTGTGCCAAACGCGGGGGGCTCGACAAGCTCGACCGTCCCGGCCGGTCGTTCAGGGCCGCAGGACCAGGTCGGCGAGGTCGCGGGGGTGGTCGGCGAGCCAGTGGACGGCCTCCTGGGCGGCCCAGTCGTCCCAGTGGGCGGCGAACAGCGCGCCGTCCCTGGCCAGCGCGCGGTGGCGCCGGGTCGCCGGGTCCACCTCGAGCCACAGGGCCAGGCCCGTCAGCGGGCGGCTGGCCGGGGTGAGGGCGCCGCAGCCCTCCACGATCAGGGGTGCGGACGCGTCCAGCGTGCGCCAGGCCCCGGGGCGTCCGGCGGCCCAGTCCCAGGTGCGGAAGCCGGTGCCGGTGATCACGCCCGGCACCGACGCCGAGCCGGCCGCGAGCCCGTCCCACCCGGGATAGAGCTCGTCGAGCCCCACCACCTGCGCGGGGGTCCCGCCGGGCCAGGCCGCGGCCAGCGCCTCGGCGAGGGTGGTCTTGCCCGAGCCGGCTCCGCCGTCGATCAGCAGGACGGGGCGGGTGTCGGTCTCGACGAGCCGCCTCAGGGCGGCGTCGAGCTCGTCCATCGGGGTCAGCGCAGGCCGGACGCCGCGACGAAGCCCAGCGCGTCGCCGGACAGCGTCGCGCCGGAGTCGGCGGCGGTCAGGAACGCCGAGTCGCCCTTGGCGAGGTGCAGCGTCCGGCCGTCGACGGTCAGGTCGGCGGTGCCGGAGGTGACCAGCAGGATCCGGGCCGAGCCGGCGCCGGGAAGGTCGACCGGGGCGTCGCCGGACGGGGCGACCCTCCAGACGTCGAACTCGGGGCACGGGGTCGGGTAGCGCTCGACGCCGTCGGCGACGCGCTCGGGACGGGTCACCTCGGGCTCGCCGGACGCGAAGTCGACCACCCTGATCAGCTCGCTCACGTCGACGTGCTTGGGCGTGAGGCCACCACGGATCACGTTGTCGGAGTTGGCCATCACCTCGATGCCGGTGCCGCGCAGGTGCGCGTGCATGTGGCCGGCGGGCACGAACACGGCCTCCCCCGGCCGCAGCACCACCCGGTTCATCAGCAGCGCGGCCAGGATGCCGGGATCGGCGGGGAACACTTCGTCCAGTTCGAGCACGGTGCGGGCGAACTCGCCCAGCTCGCCGTCGTCGTCCTTGTGCTGCATGGCCGCCGCGCAGACCAGCTCGGACAGCTTCGCGCGTTCGCCGTCCAGGCTGAGCACGTCGAGGAACACCTCGGCGAGGGCGGCCTGGCCCGTGCGCTCGGTGAGTGGGCCGATCACGGACGCGAGCTCCCCGGCGACGCCGAGGCGCTCGAAGAGGGCGGCCGTGCGCTTCGGGTCGCGGAACCCCGACAGGGTGTGGAACTCGTCCAGCGCGATCAGCAGTTCCGGCTTGGGCCAGTCGTCGCGGTAGGTGCGCTCGGGGGCGTCCAGCGCCACGCCGGCCTCGTTCTCGCGGGCGAAGCCCTCCTGGGCCTGGTCGCGGGACGGGTGCACCTGCAGGGAGAGCGCGTGCCGCGCCGAGAGCACCTTCATCAGGTAGGGCAGCTGGTCGCCGAAGCCGTCCCGGCTGGGCTGCCCGATCAGGTCGGGGTGCTCGTGGATGACGACGTCCAGCTTCGTGCCGTCGAGCTCTGAGGGCGACAGCGGGTGCGCACCCAGCCAGTACTCCGCGAAGGGCTGGCCGTCCGCGGGGACGCCCAGCAGGTCGGGGATCGCGTCGGTGGTACCCCACGCGTAGTGCTGGACCGTGCCATGCAGCAACTGCATCGAGCATCCTCACTTCGTCGACGTCACGAACTGCCCGCAGGCCGCCGACCACTCTATCCCGAGGGCGGGGTTCCGGTGACACGCCCGGCGCACGGCCGCACCGGGTGGTTAGGATCGCTCTCGTGAAGGGGTCTCCCGGCCGACGGGGCACGCGGCGCTGAGTCCAGGGCACGCGTGCCTGCTCCGATCGCTACTGCCGTAGCAGGGCGAAGCGGCCCGGCCAACGCGATCACGTCGCTGTGTCCACCGCACCTTCTGGAGACCCTGTGTTCGTCGTCGTCCTGGCCTGTCTGGCCTTCTTCAGCATTGCCCTGCCGCCCTCCATGCTCGGCGTCGCCTGGCCGTCGTTGCAGGCGTCGTTCGGCGTCCCGCTGGCCGCGGCCGGGATGGTGCCGCCCGTCGGAGTGGCCGCCGGCCTGGTCTCGACGATGTCGGCGGCCCGCCTCGCCCGCCGGTACGGCGTCGGCGGAGTGCTCGCCGCCGGAACCCTCGCGTCGGGTGCTGCGGTGGCCGGTTCGGCGCTGTGCACCGCCTGGTGGCAGTTCCTGGTCACGGTGGCGGCGCTCGGCCTGGCGTCCGGTGCGATCGACGCGACCCTGAACGCCTACGCGGCCCGCAGTTTCGGTCCGCGCCGGATCAACCTGTTGCACGCGTGGTACGGGGTGGGCGCGGCGGTCTCACCCCTGGTCGTGACCGTGGCCCTCGCGATCGGCTGCGGGTGGCGTGCGGCCTACCTGGTGGTCGCCGGCCTGCTGCTGGTGACCGGCGGGTTCCTGGCGGCGGGGCGGCGCCGGTGGCGTCCCCGCCGCGCGGCGGAACCGGACGTCGCGACAGTGCCCACCCGCCCCGGGAGTGCCTGGCGGTCGGGCGCCGTCCTCGGCCTGGCCGCCGTGCTGGTGCAGACCGGCCGGGAGTCCGCCGTGGCGATCTGGGCCTACACCTTCCTCACCCTGCACCTGGGCGTGGACCCCGTGCCCGCGGGCGGGCTGGCCTCGGGCTACTGGATCACCCTGGTGGTTGGCAGGGTCGGGTTCGGCCGGCTGGCCGAGCGGGTCGGCGCCTGGCCCGTGATGGCGACCTCGATCGGGGTGCTCGGCGTGGCCGCCGTGCTGGTCAACCTGCCGTTCCCCGCGGCAGGCATGTCCGCCGTCGTGCTGTTCGGGCTCGGCTGCGCGCCGGTCTACCCACTGCTCGTGCTGACCACGGCCGAGCGGACGTCGCCGGCGGTCGCCGACCAGGTCGTCGGGCTCCAGGCCGCCGCGTCGTCCCTCGGCGCGGCCGTCCTCCCCGGTCTGGTCGGTCTCGCCGTGGGCCGGGACACCGGCGCGTTCGCCCCCGCGACCACCGCGCTGGTCGTGGTGGCTGCCGTCGTGCACCTGTTCATGCGGAGGCGACGGGCCCTCCACGACGAATGACACCGGTGTGGTTCGCGGGGTACTCTGGGGCCATGCCCGACCCCATGGCCGCCACCCCCGCGGCGCTCACCGACCAGCAGGCCAGCCTGCTCGACTTCGAGAAGCAGTGGTGGTCGTTGCCCGGGTCGAAGGAGTCGGAGATCCGGGAGCGGTTCGACATCTCGCCGACCCGTTACTACCAGTTGCTGAACGCCCTGATCGACACCGAGGCCGCGCTCGCCCACGATCCGCTGCTGATCAAGAGGCTGCGCCGGCTGCGCGCAACCCGGCAGAAGGAGCGCACCGCGCGCCGCCTGGGTGTGAACCTGAAGGTCTAGGACGAGCCGGCGCGCTGCACCACCTGGACCAGGTGGCCGTCCGGGTCGGTGACCCACGCGACCAGCAGGTCGTCCTGCCACGGCTGTGGCCCGTGGACCGGCGTCGCGCCGAGTTCGACCAGCCGCTGGAAGCCGGTGGCGGCATCGTCGGTCCACAGGACCACCGCCGCGCGCTGGCCCGTCGAGACCGGCTCCAGCCAGTGGTCCTCCCGCACCGACTTCGTGGTGGCGAACCCCAGCCGGAAGCCGTCCAGTTCCAGGTCGACGCGGACCGGGCGTCCCTCGGTGGGCACGCGGAACACCTCGTGGAAGCCCAGTGCCGTGTAGAAGGCGACCGTCGTCCGGAGGTGGCTGGTGAACAACACGACCTGGGGATTGCGGAACATCTCCCCATCCTGACCCGCCCCAAACGTCCCGGCAAGGTCGCTCAGCCCAGGTGCAGCGCGCGGGCGATCCGCCGGAAGCCCGCGTTGCTCACCGGAGCCTCGGCGTAGCCACCGCGGGCCAGGCCCGCGTCACGCTCGAACCAGTTCCCGGACGCGGGGTCGCCGCGGCGCAGCCACGACCAGCCCGCGGCCGCCGCGTACAGCGGCAGGAACGGCAGCCCCAGGCACCAGAAGTACTGCCAGCTGTGCCGGGCCTCGTGCGCGAGCGTGCCCGGGTGCCGCGCCTCGGCCCCCGCCAGCAACCCGTGGGGCACCAGCACCACGTTGCCCACGGTGAACGCCCCCGCCTTCGGTAGCGCCAGCCGGTAGCCCTCGGCGACCACCAGCGCCTCGGGCCCGCGGCGCAGGGTCGACCGTCCCGCGGCGGCGATGGCCAGGCCCACGACGGTGGAGAGGTTCACGGCGTTGCCGGCCGCGCGCACCCAGTGCACCGGGCGGGCGGCCCCCGCCGCCGGGGTGGACGTCGTGCCGGGCATGCGGCAATTCTGCCCCCGATCCGGACCCGTGCGCGGTTAGGCTGAGGTGCGGGATGCAGGCTGCCAGGCTCGGCCACGTGCTGATCGTCGACGACGAGGCGGTGCTCGCCGGGGTCGTCGCGTCCTACCTCGACCGGGCCGGCTTCGACACCACGGTCACCGGCGACGGCCCCGAGGCGGTCGACCTGGCCCGCCGGCTCGACCCGACCGTGGTCATCCTCGACCTGGGCCTGCCCGGCCTCGACGGGGTCGAGGTGTGCCGCCAGATCCGCACGTTCAGCGACTGCTACGTGATCATGCTCACCGCCCGCACCGAGGAGGTGGACGTCCTGATCGGGCTCTCGGTGGGTGCCGACGACTACGTCACCAAGCCGTTCAGCGCGCGCGAGCTGGTCGCCCGCGTCCAGGTGATGCTGCGCCGGCCGCGGACCAGCGGGAGCGGCGCGCCACTGCCCGTCCGCCGGTTCGGGGAACTGGCTGTGGACGTGTCCGCGCGGGAGGTGCGGGTCTCGGGCACCCCGGTGGTTCTGACCCCCACGGAGTTCGACCTGCTCGCCGTGCTGTCGGAGCGTCCCCGCCTCGCCCACAGCCGCCGGCAACTGCTCGAGGCGATCTGGGGCGACCCGGGCTCGGGCGACGACCACCTGGTCGACGTGCACGTGGCGAACCTGCGCCGCAAGCTCGGCGACGACCCGGCGCAGCACCGCTACATCATCACGGTGCGCGGCGTGGGCTACCGGATGGGCGCCGGGTGAGGCCGTGCCGAACCTGAGGCCGGGGGAGCGGTTCACCCGCACCTTCTACGGGCGGCTGCTGCTCGGCGAGGTGGTGGTGGGCGTCGTCCTGCTCGCCACCGTGAGCGCCGTGATGGGCAGCGTCGCGCCCGGACTGTTCGACTACTACCTGGTCGAGCACGGTCCCCTCGACACCCCGGACGACCTTCTCCACGCGGAGGTGGCGTTCCGGTCGGCGATGTGGATCTCGCTGCTGGCCGCCGTGCTGGTCGCCGCGGCGGTGGCGGTGGCGATCGCGCTCGCGATGGTGCGTCCGCTGCGCCGGCAGATCCGCGAGCTCAGCCAGGTGGCGCGGCAGGTCGAGGACGGAGACTTCAGCCGGCGGGTCGAACTGGGCCCGGACGCCGGAGAGGAGGTCACCCTGCTCGCGACGAGCTTCAACGCGATGGCCACCCGCCTCGGCGAGGTCGAGGAGGCCCGCCGCCAGTTGCTGGCCGACCTCGCCCACGAACTGCGCACCCCGATCGCCTCCCTCTCGGTGACCGTCGAGGCGCTCGGGGACGGAGTGCTGGACCCGGACCCGGCCACGCTCGCCACCCTGACCGAGCAGGCCGGACGGCTGGCCCGGCTCGCCGGCGACCTGCGCGACATCTCGGACGCGGAGGGCGGGCTGTCGGTGCACCGGACGCCCTGCGACGTCGCAGACCTGCTCGAGCAGGCGCGCGCGGCGGCCGCCGAGGACTATGCCCGCAACGGTGTCGGGCTGGCCATTGAGGACTGGCCCCGGGGAAGCGTGCCGGCGGACGCGCAGCGGATCGGCCAGGTGCTGGCGAACCTGCTCTCCAACGCGTTGCGGCACACCCCGTCCGGTGGCCGGGTGGTGCTGGCCGCGGAGACCGGGACCGACGGTGTCCGGATCACCGTCACCGACACCGGGGACGGCATCGAGGCCGGGCACCTGCCGCACATCTTCGACCGCTTCTACCGCACCGACGCCGCCAGGACCCGGGACGCCGGCGGCACCGGGATCGGCCTGGCCGTGAGCGCGGCGATCGCCGCGGCCCACGGCGGGTCGCTGACCGCGTCCAGCCCCGGCGCGGGCGAGGGCTCGACCTTCACCCTCGCCCTCCCGGCCGACTGACCGGCGCGAACCTTCATCGAATCTTGAGGATCGGCTGACCGGGTCCAGAACTGTGACCGATGGAGTACAGCTCGTGGCCGGCCCTTCCGGCCACGAGCCGATCCGGCTCCTTCGGACACGTCCGGGATGAGTGGCTAGCCTGCAGCCATCGGACGTCCGCTTGTCGAGTGGATCGCCGGAGACAGGCCAAGGGGCCGGACCGCCATCCACCCGTGGCGATGCCCGGCACCTCCGGCCCGGTCCTGGCGGGCTCGGGCCGGGGGTGGCCCCAGGCCCAGCGCCTCGCGCTGGCGGACGACCCGATCCCCTTCCGGGCCGTCCCTCCGTGCCTGGGCGGCGTTCCCGGGGGTGGGGAACGCCGCCCAACTTCCGCGTCCGACCGTTTGCACTCGGGGTGGGTGAGTGCTAAACATGTGGTTAGCACTCTCGGGTAGAGAGTGCCACCAGTCTGACTCGATGAGATCGAAGGATCGTCCGTCGCGGGCATCGAGGCGAAGACCCTGACAAGTCCACCCGTGGGGCCGCGTGCCCCCGAGACGCCGAAGGATTGCCGAACACACATGGCGAAGCTGATTGAGTTCAATGTCGAGGCGCGCCGCGGCCTGGAGCGGGGGATGAACACCCTCGCCGATGCCGTGCGGGTCACCCTCGGCCCCAAGGGCCGCAACGTGGTCCTGGAGAAGAAGTGGGGAGCCCCGACGATCACCAACGATGGCGTGTCCATCGCCAAGGAGATCGAGCTGGAGGACCCCTACGAGAAGATCGGCGCAGAGCTGGTCAAGGAGGTCGCCAAGAAGACCGACGACGTCGCGGGCGACGGCACCACCCCCGCGACCGTGCTCGCCCAGGCGATGGTGCGCGAGGGCCTGCGCAACGTGACCGCCGGCGCCAACCCGCTGGGCCTGACGAAGGGCATCGAGAAGGCCGTCGCCGCGATCGTCGCGCAGC
>JAXGTK010000115.1:0-8698 GCA_040774965.1 Propionicimonas sp.
GACGTGGTGCTGCTCCGGATCGTCCACCAGTTCAGCATTCGCGAGACCGCAGGCATCCTGGGGCGCAGCGAGGGCGCGGTGAAGCTGCTGCAGTCGAGGGCGATCAAGGCGCTGCGGCGCGCGGCCGGGACGCGCCGGCCGGTGCCCGGTGTCGCGGAACCCGTTACTTCCAGGGGCCGGTGATCGATAGCACCGGTGGAATGTGTCGCGGCCGCCGGTCCGGCGCACCTCCGTCCGTCGTTCCCCCCGAGAGAGAGGCCCCCGATGACCATCCTGAAGTCAGCCCTGACCTGGGCGATTGCGATCCCGATCACGCTGGCGCTCGCGCTGACGGCCTGTTCGACGGATTTCGGCTTCGGCGCTGCCACCGGTGCCCCGACCAGCGTGGTCGCCGGTACCGCCGGCGGCAGTGGCGAGGTCACCACCCTCGCGCTCAAGAAGTACACGATGGCCACGGTGCGCAAGCACCACACCAGGACGAACTGCTGGACCGTGATCAGCGGCAAGGTCTACAACATCACGCCGTTCGTGAACCAGCACCCGGGTGGGGTCGCGCGGATCACGTCGATCTGCGGCAAGAAGGGCACCAAGGCCTTCCGCGCCCAGCACGGCACCGGCGGCAGGGCGAACACCGTGCTCAAGCGGTACCTGATCGGGCGTCTCGCCTGAGCGCCCCGCAATTCGGTGCCCGACGCCCACACGACGCCGAGGGCAGGCACCGGGGGGACATCACACCTGGCCCCGCAGCCCCATCTGCCCGGTGATCCAGCGGGCGGTCTCCCGCGGGCAGGCGCCGGGTTCGCTGAAGCTGACGGCGAAGACCCCGGTGATCTCGGTCAGCGTGGGGACGCCACGGAGCGCGAGGATCTCGTCGGCCTCCGCCGCATAGGCGTCCGGCGCCGCGCCGTCCGCGATCAGCCCGACCGGGTCGGCCTCGGCCAGGATCCGGATCAGTTCGTCCCGCGCGATCGTCATGGCAGGAGCCTAGAACGCGCAGGCCGGACCGGCCCTCCTCAGGCGGTCGATCGGTGGAACCGGCCGCGGTACTCGCCCGGGGTGACGCCGATCAGCCGACGGAACGAGCGGTGGAAGGTCTCGACGTTGGAGTAGCCGCACTGCCGCGCGATCCGGGCCAGGCTGTCGTCGGTGCGTTCCAGGAGGCGCCGCGCGGCGTCGATGCGCACCTGCTCGACGTAGGCGCCCGGGCTCGTCCCGACCTCGCGGGTGAAGAGGCGCTGGAACGAGCGGGGCGCCATGCCGACGTGGTCGGCGAGGCCGGTCACGCTCAGGTCGGCTCCCGGGTGGTCCGCGATATGGGCCAGCAGGTCGAGGATCGTCTGGTCGGAGGCTCTCTGCGCGGCCAGGTGGGCGCTGTACTGCTGCTGCCCGCCCGCGCGCTGCAGGTACACCACGAGGTTGCGGGCCGCCTGCGCCGCGATCTCGGTGCCGTGGTGCTGCCGCAGGATCTCCAGGGCGAGGTCGATCCCGGCGGTGACTCCCGCCGAGGTCCACACCCCGTCGTGGACGAAGATGCGGTCGGCGTCGAGTTCGACCGCGGGATGCGCGGCGGCGAGCCCGTCGGCCAGGGCCCAGTGCGTGGTGGCCCTGCGCCCGTCCAGCAGGCCGAGTTCGGCCAGCAGCGCCGCGCCCGTGCAGATCGACCCGACCTCGAGGCTGCGGGAGACCAGCGCGGCGAGGTCGGCACGGAAGCCGGCGTCCCGCGCCGCACCGTCGACGGCGAGACCGCCGGCGACGAGCAGCAGGTCGGGGCGCAGGCCGTCGTCGGACATCGCCCGATCGGCGTGGACCAGCGGGCCGGCGGCCGTGCGGACCGGTCCCGCCCGGCGCGCGGCCAGTTCGTTCCGGTAGGGCAGCGTCGTCTCTCCGGCGCGTTCGGCGAGGTAGTTGGCGAAGTAGAACACGTCGGCGGGGCCGAACACGTCCAGGCCCTGCACGCCGTCGAACACCACGATGACCACGGTTCGCTCCTGCATGAAGGACATCCTGAGCGTGCCTGCCGTTGGCGTCAACGACGCTGAAGTGACGATCCGCGCCAGCGACGATGCTGGCGCGAAACGTCAATTGTCGGACCTCGACGTCAGCCGATGACCCGACCAGCATGGGTGGCACGAATCATCCACCACCGTGCCATTGCGCCACCGGCGCCCGTTCCGAGGAGGTCCCATGACGCTCACCACCACTCCGACACCGACCGGGGTCACGTACCGGCCGACCCGGCGGGTCACCGCTCTCGCGGCGCTGCTCAAGGCGGTGACCTACGTCGTCGGGTTCGCCGTGATGGGTGCGTACCTCGCGCCGCGCGGGTTCGCCGCCGCCACGACCGCGCCGGCGGGATCGCTGGACTTCCTGCGGGCCAACGCGACCGCGCTGTACCTGTGGTACCTCGTGCTCTACGTGGTCGGCGGGCTGGCCCTGGTCTGGCTGGTGATCGGCATCGACGCGCGACTGCGCGAGGCCGGCGCGGGGACGGGCGCAGCCGCGTCCCGGGCGATCGGGTTGGTGTGGGCCGGGCTGCTGCTGGCCAGCGGCCTGGTCGCCCTTGTCGGCCAGGCCGCCGTCATCCGCCTCGCGTCGGCCGACTACGACCTGGCCGTCTCGACCTGGACGGCGACCAGCGTGGTGCAGGACGCCCTGGGTGGCGGTATCGAGATCGTCGGCGCCGTCTGGGTGCTGCTGGTGAGCATCGCAGGGCTCCGCACCGCGGCCGTCGGCCGGGGCCCGGGCATCCTCGGGGTCCTGGTCGCCGTCGCCGGAGCGACGACGATCGTGCCCGCCGCGGCGGACGACGCCGGTGCGGCGTTCGGCCTCGGGCTGATCGTGTGGTTCATCTGGAGCGCCGTGACGTTGCTGCGGTCCGTCCCCACGGATCCGGTCAGGGGAATCCGGGAGGGGAGGAGCTGATGTCGTTCCGGGAGCGGAGTTCGTGGATCGTGGTCGCGGGCCTGGTGCTCGGCTACGGCTGGTACCTGGTCGAGGTCGTCCGGGACCGCACCGGGGGTGGGGACCCCTGGCTGGTCGTCGCGATGGTCGTGGGTCTGGTGGCCCTCGTCGCGGTCGGGCACGCCGTGCTCGCGGCCACGACGAGGGGGACGGGCGGGGAGCGCTCCGGGGTCACCCGCCGGGGACGCGCGTCCGGGGGCATCGTGCTGGCGGTCGGGGCGGTGGCGACGCTGGTCCTGGCGGTGCTGCAGGCGCCGCACCTGTGGATCGCTCACGTGACGCTGGCCTCGTTGGTGCTGTCGGAGGTGGTCGCCCACGTCGTCGGGATCGCACACGCGCGTACCGGCGCCGTGGTGGCACGGTGAGGGCGTCGGGGCAACGGGCCGGGTTGCCGTCCGGCAGCCGCTAGACCCGCGTCCGCATGAGGAGGCCGGGTCCGAACCCGGTCTCCAGCGTGCCGATGGTCTCGAAGCCGCAGGCCTCGTAGAACCCTTCCGCGTGGGGGTTGCCGGTCACGTGCAACCACTCCGCGGCATGGTCCCGGCCGTACTCCTTCGCACGCTCCACGAGGCGGCGGCCCACGCCGCCCCGCCACAGGGACGGTTCGACGAACAGCCCGTCGAGTTCGGTCTGGCCGTCGTCACGGTCCGCGACCGACGAGAAGCCGAGGACCGCTCCCTCGTCCTCGGCCACGAAGACCTGCCCGTCGGCGATCTGCCGGGCCGGGACGATGACCACCTCGGGATGCGCGAGGACCGACGCGCGATCCCCGGGGTTCGCGAGGGAGGCCCTCAGCTGGAGCGCCTCGAGCGACTCGCGCTCGTCCGCGCGAGCGGCCCGGATCGTGAAGGTCACGCGGGGTACGGTACCCGTGCCCCCTCAGGGCTGCCGCTCCAGATCGGACGTCAGGTGGAGCGTGAGGCCCTGGCCGACGGCCTCCATGGACATCTCGTAGTGCAGGTGGTCGCCGTCGACCCGCAGGTGCCGGACGATCCGGTCGACCTGCTTCGCGGTGGGGGTGTTCTGTACCGAGGCGTCGGTCTCGAGGACGAGGGCGCCGTCGGGTTCCGTGTGGCAGGTGCCCGATCCCCGTTCGGCCTGTCCGGTGGGGAGGGCGATCACCACTTCGACGGCATCGGGGGAGGGCAGCCGCCAGTAACCCGTTTCGGTGTGCCGCGGTTCACCCCCGATCCAGGTTCGCTGGACGAAGTGCAGGAACGGTCTTCCGGTGTCGGTGAAGGTGATCTCGTCGGTGTAGGTGAAGTCGGTGATCGTCGGGTAGGTGCCCTTGCCGTCGCCGCGCCACGTGCCGGCCAGACGAGCCAGGCGAGCGTCGAGTGCCATGGGTTCACTGTGCCAGAGCGGACGCCCCCGGGGTGGGCGTCGTCGAAGAAAGTCGGCCGTCCTGGCCGAGGGCGTTCACCAGCCGGAGGGCCGCCTTGATGCGGTCCTCACTCCTGGTGCAGGGCGGCGACCACGTCCAGCTTCGCGGCCGAGCGTGCGGGCCCCAGGGCGGCGAGGACGCCGAAGGTGACACCGACCACGACCGTGGTGACCAGACCCGCCCACGGGAAGGAGTACGGCATCTCCCAGCCGAGCCCGCGCATCGCCGCGACCAGGGCGTAGCCCAGCCACAGGCCGGCGATCGCGCCGAAGCCGGTGCCGATCACGCTCAGCAGCAGCGACTCGGCCATCACCATCCGCCGGATCTGCCGTCGGGTCGCGCCGACCGCGCGCAGCATGCCGATCTCGCGGGTGCGGGCCAGGACGCTGATCGCCAGGGTGTTCACCAGGGCCAGCAGGGACGGCAGGGCCAGCGCGGCCACCAGCACGTCGAAGATCACGATCGTCGAGCTGAACGTCTTCATCTGCTCCGCCCGCCACGTCTGGGACTCGTACAGCCGGAACGCCGGGTAGTCGGCCACCACCTTCTGCAACAACGCCGTGGTCGTGGTGGCGTCCGCACCCGCCGTCCGGTTCGCCATCACCAGGATGTCGGCGGTCACGTTGAAGTCGCGCTCCAGGTTCGCCTGCGAGGTGTACAACGTGGACAGCTTGGCGTTCAGGTAGTCGTTGCCGATCCCGGCCAGGTGGTAGGTGCGCTGGCCGTTCGGGGTGTTCAGCACCACGGCCTGGCCCACGACCAGGTTGTGCTGGGTCGCGTAGAGGCCGTTCGCGATCAGCCAGCGTCCGGTCGCCAGCTGCGCGATCGCGGCGTCCGAGGAGCCGGTGTTCCAGTCGAAGTCGGCCACGCTCAGGTAGGTCTGCGGGTCGATGCCCAGCACCTGCACGTCGCCGCCGTCGGACTTCGCCTGCGCCAGCCGCAGCGTGGACACCGCCCCGATCCCCGGGACGGCCTCCACCTCGGCGGCCAGCCGCGGCCCCGCGGCCACGTTGCCCTGGGCGAGGATGATCGACTGGGGCATCAGCAGGTAGTCCGACGACAACGACTTGTCGAGGTAGGTGGTGAACCCGGCGAAGATCGACGTGACCATGCTGATGGTCGCGACGATCGAGGCCAGGCCCAGCATCACCGCCGTCACCGTGATGCCGCTGCGTCCCGGGTTGCGCTGCAGGTTGCTGCGGGCGATCGCACCCTCGCGGGAGAACAGCACCTCCAGGGGGTGGGACGCCCACGCCGCGAGCGGGTTCACCACCGCGGGCGCCACCAGCGCGAAGCCGACCAGGAACACGACCGCCCCGAGGCCGATCAGGCCGGAGGAGCCGGTGGTCAGCCCGAACAGGGACGCCAGCACCAGCCCCGCGCCGACCCACGCCTGCCGTCCGACACGGCGCTCGTACACCTCGCCTAGCTGTGGCCGCATCGCCTCCAGCGGCGTGACCCGCCCGGCCGCCCGGGCCGGCAGCAGCGCCGCCGCGACGGTCACGCCGACCCCGAGCAGGATCGAGGTGACCCACGTCGCCGGCGTGAAGACCGGACCGCCGATGTGCACGTGGATGAACGACTCGACGATCGGCGCCATGGCGGCGAAGTACCCCAGTGCCATCAGCCACCCGGCGGCGATGCCCAGGGCCGTGCCGATGATGCCCTGGAAGAGCGACTCGGCCAGGAACAGCCGCATGATCGTGCCCCGCCGTGCGCCGATCGCGCGCAGCATGCCGATGTCGCGACGACGCTCCGCCACCACCGTGCGGAACGAGTTCGCGATGATGAACCCGGCCGTGGCGAGCGCGAAGATGCCGAACATGTTGAACGCCACCTGGGCCGTCTGCAGCGAGGCGAGCAGCGTCGACTCCGTCGACAGCCCGCCCACCTGGTAGTCGGGGCCGAGGGCCGCGGCCACCTGCTGTTCGACCTGCGTGCGGTCGGCGTCCGGGGTGAAGGCGGCCTCGACCTGGGTGATCCGGGTACCCAGCCCGAGCAGCTGCTGCGCCGCGCGCAGCGTGAGGTAGACCTGCTCCTGGCCCGGCACGGTCGCGGTGCTGAGCAGGCCGACGACCGTGAACCGGGCGGTGCCGCCCGCGGCGGGCAGGACGAGCCGGTCGCCCAGGCGGAGCCCCAGTTCGCCGGCCAGGTCGGCGTTCATCACGACCGCCGCGTTGTCGGCCGGACCCAGCATGCGGCCGGACGCGAGCGGGAAGTCGTGCACCTGCTCCGCGGTCGCCAGGTCGATCCCGCTCACCACGACCTGCGCGAGCGCGTCCGGGCCGGCGTCCGCGGACTGGGGCAGCGGGACGGTGCGCTGCACGCCGGGGCTGGCGACGGCGACGCCCGGCACCCGCAGCAGGGTGTTGACCACCTCTGGGCTGAACGGCTGGTTGTACGCGCTGGTGACGGTCAGGTCGACCTTTCCGGCCGCCGAGAGCAGGTTGTGGGTGAACGCCTCCGTCATCGCGGGCAGGATGCCGTTCAGCCCGAAGGTGAGCATCACCCCGAACACGACCGCCAGCGTGGTCAGCAGCGAACGGGCGCCGCGACCGCGCAGGTACCGCCAGGCGAGGGTGAGGGTCACAGCAGGCCGGCCCTCTCCAGGGCCTGGCGCGGCCCGTCGTGGCTGCCGTCCAGTTCCACGTCGTCGACCACCCGGCCGTCGCGCATCAGCACGAGGCGCTGCGCGTAGCTGGCGATCCGCGGGTCGTGGGTGACCATCAGCACGCTGCGGCCCCATTCGGTGCTGACCTGGCTGAGCAGCTCGCCGATCTCGCCCGCCGAGCGGGAGTCCAGGTTGCCGGTCGGCTCGTCGGCCAGCACCAGCGCGGGGTCGGTGGACAGCGCGCGGGCGATCGCGACCCGCTGCTGCTGCCCGCCCGAGAGTTGGTCGGGACGGTTGTGCAACCGGTCGCCCAGCCCGACCCGCTCGAGCCACGCGACGGCACGCTCCTCGGCGTCCCCGGCGCCGTCCAGCCGCAGCGGCAGGGACGCGTTCTCGACGGCGTCGAGCACGGGGATCAGGTTGAAGAACTGGAACACGAAGCCGATCCGGCGCCGGCGGAGTTCGGTGAGCCGGTCGTCCGGCAGGTCGCCGAGGGCCTGGCCGTCGATGCTGATCGTGCCGGTGGTGGGGGTGTCCAGGCCGCCGAGCAGGTTCAGCAGGGTCGACTTGCCGCAGCCCGAGGGGCCCATCACCGTGATGAACTGGCCCTCCGGGACGCGGAGGTCGACGGCGTCCAGGGCGGTGACCTCGGCCACGCCGCTGCCGTAGACCTTGCTCAGGCCCGCGATCTCGACGATCGGCTGTTCGCTCATGCCCGGCTCACTTCGTCGAGACCTGCTGGCCGTCGGACAGGGCGGACGCGCCGGTGGTGACCACCCGGTCGCCCGCCGACAACCCGCTCAGCACCTGGGCCGCGGTGTCGGTGGACGCGCCGATCCTCACCGGCGTGGCGTGCGCGACGTCGTTGGCGTCCAGCACGAACACCGTGGTGGCGTCGCCGTTGGTGAGCACCGATTCGATCGGGACGGTGAGCGCGTCGGGGATCGACTGCACCTCGATGTCGGCCGATCCGCTCATGCCCTCGAACAGCCGCCCGGAACCTGCGTCCAGCGAGATCCGGACCCCGAACGCGACCGTGCCGGTGCTGGTCGTGACCGGGCTGGCCTGCACCCGCAGCACCGAGCCGCTGAACGGGTCGGTGAAGGCGTCCAGGCTGACGGTGGCCGACTGGCCCTTCTCGACGCTGGAGATGTCGCTCTCGAACACCTGCGCCTCGAACTCCATGCGGGTCGGGTCGACGACGGTGAACGGGGCCACGCCGGGAGTGAGCCCGGAGCCCTTCTCCACGGTGCCGTGCAGCACGACGGTGCCGTCGAAGGGCGCGGTCAGGGTGGCCGAGTCGAGGTTGTCGCGGGCGATCGCGTACGCCTTCTCGGCGGCGGTGACGGCCTGGCTCGCCGCGGTGCGGGCGAGCGAGACCCGGCCGGCGACGGACAACGTGTCCAGCCCGGCCTGCGCGGCCTTCAGCGCCGCGTTGGCGGTCGCCTTCGCGGTCTTCAGCGTGCGCAGGGTGGACCGCATCGCCTTCTGCTCGGACGCGCTCGCGTCGCGGTAGTCGGCGAGGTACGCCGCGTAGTTCTTGTCGGCCGTCGAGACCTGCGAGCGCGCGGCCGAGAGTGCGGCGTTCGCCGCCGAGTGCTGGATCGCGCTCGGCACGCCGTTGTCCACCGCGGCCAGCGGGGCCCGTGCGGCGGAGCGCGCCGCCCGCGCCGGGGCGAGCGCCAGTCGCCACGGACCCGTCGCCCTGACGGCGAGCGTGGCGCCGGCCTGGACCGCGTCGC
>JAXGTK010000116.1:0-8595 GCA_040774965.1 Propionicimonas sp.
ATCCCGACACCCTCACCGTCCACGCCGGCCAGGAGGAGGCCGACCCGGCCACCAACTCCCGCGCGGTGCCGATCTACCAGACCACCAGCTACGTGTTCGACGACACCCAGCACGCCGCGGACCTGTTCGCACTGAAGGTGCCGGGCAACATCTACACCCGGATCATGAACCCCACCCAGAACGTGTTCGAGGCCCGCGTGAACGCCCTCGAGGGCGGCGTCGGGGCGCTCGCCACCGCGTCCGGCTCGGCGGCGATCACCTACGCCGTGCTGAACCTGACCTACGCCGGGGACAACATCGTCGCGCTCTCCACGCTCTACGGGGGCACGTACGCCCTGTTCGCGCACACCCTCGCCCAGTACGGCATCGAGGCCCGCTTCGTCGACCCGGAGAAGCCCGGCGACCTCGCCCGCCACGTCGACGAGAGGACGAAGCTGGTCTTCGGCGAGACCATCGGCAATCCCGCGGTCAACGTGATCGACCTGGACGCCTGGTCCGCCGCGGCCCATGCGCTCGGCCTGCCGTTCATCGTGGACAACACCGTGCCCACTCCCCTGCTGGCCCACGTCTTCGACCACGGGGTCGACGTCGCCGTGCACTCGGCCACCAAGTACATCGGCGGCCACGGGACCACGATCGGCGGCGTGCTCGTCGACTCCGGCAACTTCGACTGGGCCGCCCACTCCGAGCGCTTCCCCGGTCTCACCGGCCCCGACCCGGCCTACCACGGCGTCGTCTGGACGGACGCGGTCGGCCCGGCGGCGTTCATCATCCGGGCGCGCACCGTGCTGCTGCGCAACACCGGCGCAGCGATCTCGCCGTTCAGCGCCTGGCAACTGCTGCAGGGGCTGGAGACCCTGCACCTGCGGGTCGAGCGGCACTCGCAGAACGCCCTCGCGGTCGCGAAGTACCTTGAAGGACACGACAAGGTGGCCTGGGTGAACTACCCGGGCCTGGAGTCGTCCCCCTCGAAGGCGATCGCCGACCGGGTGCTCACCGGACGCGGCTACGGCGGCGTCCTCGCCTTCGGCCTGAAGGCGGGCCGGGCGGGCGGCTCGACCTTCATCGAGGCCCTGCAACTGTTCTCCCACCTCGCGAACATCGGGGACGCCAAGTCACTGGCCATCCACAACGCGACCACGACGCACTCCCAGCTGACCGAGGAAGAACTGGTCGCAGCCGGCGTCGCCCCGGAGATGGTCCGGCTCAGCGTGGGCATCGAGCACATCGACGACCTGATCGCCGACCTGGACCAGGCCCTGGCCCAGCTCTGAACGACCGAACCCGACACAGGAGGACACGAACATGGCCTACTTCCAGGACGCGACCAAGCTGGTCGGCCGCACCCCGCTGGTGAGGATCAACCGGCTCTACGGGGACTCGCAGGCGATCGTGCTGGCCAAGCTGGAGTTCTACAACCCGGCGAACTCGGTGAAGGACCGGATCGGCGTGGCGATCGTGGACGCGGCGGAGGCGTCCGGGGAGCTGAAGCCGGGCGGCACGATCGTCGAGGGCACCTCCGGCAACACCGGCATCGCCCTGGCGTTCGTCGGCGCCGCCCGCGGCTACACCGTGATCCTCACCATGCCCGAGACGATGAGCAAGGAGCGCCGTGCGCTGCTGCGCGCGTTCGGCGCGGAACTCGTCCTCACACCCGGCCCGGAGGGCATGAAGGGCGCGGTCACCCGGGCCGAGGAGATCGCCGCACAGACGCCGGGCGCGATCCTGGCCCGCCAGTTCGCCAACCCCGCCAACCCCGGCATCCACCGCCGGACCACGGCGCTCGAGATCTGGGCCGACACCGAGGGCAAGGTCGACTACGTGGTGGCCGGCGTCGGCACCGGCGGCACGATCACCGGCATCGGGCAGGTGCTCAAGCAGCACAAGTCGGGGGTGAGGATCGTCGCCGTGGAGCCGTCCGAGTCACCGCTGCTCTCCGGCGGCCAGCCGGGCCCGCACAAGATCCAGGGCATCGGGGCGAACTTCATCCCCGAGATCCTCGACCGGTCGGTGATCGACGAGGTCCTGCCGCAGAGCAGCGACACCGCCGTCGAGTGGGCCCGCCGGGCCGCCCGCGAGGAAGGCCTGCTGGTCGGGATCTCGTCCGGCGCCGCGCTCGGAGCGGCCGGCGAGATCGCCGCGCGCGAGGAGGCCGCGGGGAAGACGATCGTGGTGATCATCCCGTCGTTCGGGGAGAGGTACTTGTCCACGGTGCTCTACGCCGATCTACTGGACTAGTGCAGACGAACCTGGCCCGGCGCGTGTGGGCGCGCATGCAGGAGGACCTCGAGACCGCGATGCGGGAGGACCCGGCCGCCACCTCCAAGTTGCTGGTGTTCCTCACCTATCCCGGAATGCACGCGATCTGGGTGCACCGGCTGGCCCACCGGCTGTGGACGCTCGGGCCGGTCGGCCGGCCGGCGGCCCGGATCTTCTCCCAGCTCTCGCGGTTCTTCACCGGCATCGAGATCCACCCGGGCGCGGTGATCGGCCGCCGCTTCTTCATCGACCACGGCATGGGGGTGGTGATCGGCGAGACCGCCGAGATCGGGGACGACGTGCTGATGTACCACCAGGTCACCCTCGGCGGACGCAGCCGCGGCCGGTTCAAGCGCCACCCCACCATCGGGAACAACGTGCTGCTCGGCGCGGGCGCGAAGATCATCGGCCCGATCACCATCGGTGACGGCACGAAGGTCGGGGCGAACGCCCTCGTGGTGAAGGAGGTGCCGCCGGGCTCGGTCGTCACCGGCATCCCGGCGAACACCACGCCGGGCGACGTGATCGCCTGAACCCCCTCCTCCGGCCGGGACCGCCGGCACCTAGAGTGGCCCCGTGAGTCCTGTGTCGTATGACCCCAAGTCGACCCTGGGCGGCCCGGCCGCGACGCTGACCGTCGCCGGGATCGCCGTGGGCGTGCTGGCCGGCTTCGTGCAGCCCCTCTACTCCTGGATCGCCGGGGGTGTCGGGCTGGTCGTCGCCCTCGTCTTCTGGCAACTGCGGGCGCGACCCCCGCTGCGGGCCCTCGCCCACCTCGGTATCGGGCTGGTCGCCGGCGCGGCGCTCTACTTCGTCCTCTCCGCCGTCGGCCTCCTGCCGGCCTCCCTGACCGTGCGCGGTTGAGCCTGCGGACGCCCGCCGTCCGCCCCGGTTAGGCTGTGCGCGTGCAGAGCGACCCCGAACTCGAGCGACTCCGCGGCTCCATCGACAACCTGGACGCGGCGATCATCTGCCTGCTCGCGGAGCGGTTCAAGACCACCCAGCAGGTCGGGTTGCTGAAGCGCACCAGGGGGCTCGCCCCTGCGGACCCCGAGCGCGAGGACCAGCAGATCGCGCGGCTGCGCAGGCTCGCCGAGCAGGCGAACCTCGATCCCGAGTTCGCCGAGAAGTGGCTGAATTTCGTGATTGCGGAGGTCGTCCGGCACCACGAGGCGATCGCCGCCGAGTAGGGCCGCGACCTCACCTCCCGCCGCCGGCCTCCGCCTCGTCGCCCCTCAACGCTCCGCCCCGGTGACCAGCCACCCGTCCCCGCGGACGCGGTGCCACAGGAAGCCCCACCGGATCACCATGAACGCCATGAAGACCACCCAGAGCACCGCGACGGCCGCGGGATCGCCGAGCCGGGCCAGCGCCGGCGTCTGCCAGCGGACAGCGAGCACGAACGGCAGGTAGAGCGCGAGCGTCGCGACCATCGCCCCGGCGAGCCAGCGTCCGTCCCCTGCCCCGATCAGCACCCCGTCCACGACGAAGACCAGCCCGGACAGCCACCCGGTGGCGCCGATCACGAGCAGCGCCGCGGTGAGCGCCGCGCGCACGGCGGGATCGGCGGTGAAGATCACGGGGATCACTCCGGACCCCGCCGCGAGCAGGAGCCCGAGCACCAGGCCCGACCAGGCTCCCCAGCGGACCATCGTGGTCGTGGCCGTCCGGACCGCCACGGCGTCGCCCGCACCGAGCGCCTTGCCGGTGAGGGCCTGGGCGGCGATCGCGAGCGCATCGAGGGCGAACGCCTGGAAGGTCCAGAGCGTGCCGGCCACCTGGTGGGCGGCCAGCGGGACGTCGCCGAGGCCCGCGGCCACCCAGGTCGTGACGAGCAGGATCGCGCGCAGCGCGAGCGTCCGCACCAGCAGGGGCACGCCGGTCGCCGCCGCGCGCACCACCCGTCCGGGCTCGGGGCGCAGCGGCGCGTGCGCCCGCAGAGCACGCCGTACCACGACCGCCACCAGGCCGAGCGCCATCGCGGTCTGCGCGACGACGGTGCCCCACGCCGAGCCGGCGATCCCCCAGCCGAGGCCCAGCACGAACCACAGGTTCAGCCCGAGGTTGCCGCCGAAACCGGCCACGGAGGCGACCAGAGGGGTGCGGGTGTCCTGCAGCCCGCGCAGCGCGCCCGTGGCGGCGAGCACCACCAGCATCGCGGGGATGCCCGCGGCCGAGATGCCGAGGTAGGTGGTGGCCTGGCCCAGCGCGTCCGCGGACGCCCCGAACAGCCCGGCCAGCGGGGCCGCCCCCAGGCCGACCCCCACCGCCGTCGGCACCCCGAGGATCAGGGCGAGCCAGATCCCGTCCAGCCCGGACGCGAGCGCGGCACGTTCGTGCCCGGCCCCCACCTGCCGCGCCACGATCGAGGTGGTGCCGTAGGCCAGGAACACGAACACCCCGGACGCGGTGACGAGGATCGCGCTGGCCACGCCGAGGCCGGCGAGCTGCGCGGTACCGAGGTGGCCCACGATCGCGGTGTCGGCGAGCAGGAACAGCGGCTCGGCGACCAGGGCGAGGAACGCCGGGATCGCCAGCGCGAGGATCTCCCGGCTCTGGCTGTTCGGCGTCCGCACCGGGTCACGGTATCCCGCCCGGACGATCGCCCCGCCGCGGGTTGTGGGACATTCCTGACACGGATCACCGCGAACAGGCCGATCCCGCCGGATCCGGCGCGATGCGTGGCAGGAAGGTCCCGTTCCTGCGGCCCCGGAGCAGGGCGGCGCCCCGGTGCACCCGACCTACACTGGGACGTCGACCCCATCCTCCGCAGGAGCCCACATGACCGTCCGACCGGCCGCAGCCCTGCGCTCGCGCGGGGTCTGGGTGGGCTTCGCCGGTACGGTCCTGGTGGCCTGGGGCAGCTGCCACCCCGAGTTCTCGTTCTCCCCCGACGGCTGGCCGGCCGACTGGGTGAACACGATCGGCCTGGCCGCGGCGATGCCGTGGGACCGGGTGCTGCTCGTCGCGGGCGTCGTGGCGCTGGTCTGGTCGTGGTGGCACGTCCGGCCCACCCGGGACCGGGCGCCCGTGCACGCCGGCACCACCCTCACCCTGTGGAGTCTCCCGCTGCTGCTGGTGCCACCCGTGCTCAGCCCCGACGCCGTGCTCTACGCGGACCTGGGCTGGACGCTGTCGGTCGGCGAGAACCCCTACCACGTCGGCCTGGCCACCTCGGGCGGCCCGTTCGCCTCCCTGGTCGACCCTCTCTGGGCCGGCAGCGGCGTCGCCTACCCGCCGCTGACGCTGCGCCTCAACGAACTGGTCGTGGTGGCGAGCGGCGCGCAGCCGTACTGGTCCGTGGTGGCGATGCGCATCCCCGCGATCCTCGCCGTCGCCGCGATGCTCGTCCTCGTGCCGCGGATCGCCGCCCTGCTCGGCCGGCCGAGGCGCGGTGCGGTCTGGCTCGGGGTGCTCAACCCGCTGCTCGTCCTGCACTTCGTCGGTGCCGCGCACAACGACGCCCCGATGGTCGCCACCACCCTCGCCGCGATCTGGGTGGTGCTTCGCTGGCCGCGCTGGTGGTCGGCCTTCGTGGCCGGCCCCCTCCTGGTCGCCGTGGCGATGGCGTTCAAGCAGCAGGGGGGCCTGGCCATCGTGGCGGTGGCGGGGCTGCCGGTGGCGGCCACCCTCGCCGCGCTCCCGCTCGGCCGGCGCCTGTGGCTGCTCGGCCGGCGCAGCGCCGTGGCCACCGCCGTGGCGCTGGCCGGCTTCGTCGCGATCACCCTCGCCACCGGACTCGGCTTCGGCTGGGTGGAGTGGCTCGACCTGATGGGCCTGGCCGGGACGCCGGCGCCGCTGGCGCTGCTCGCGAAGGGCGGCGCCATCCTGTGGGCGAACGCCGGCGGCTCCTACACCGGCTTCCTCATCGTCGCCGGACGGGTCAGCACCCTCATCCTGCTGCTGGTCCTGGCGTGGATCGGCGTGCGCTTCTCCGACCGCCCGCTCAGCCTCGTCGCGTGGGGCTCGCTGGCGGTGGCCGTGCTCGGCCAGGCCCTGCACCCCTGGTACCTGCCGTGGAGCCTGGCCCTGCTCGGGCTCGTGCCGCTGACCCGGCGGCAGCGCTACGGCGTGTTCGGGTTCGCGATCGCCTTCTGCGTCTGGAACGCCTTCCAGACCGTGATCTGGCACGGCCAGAACTAGGAGTTCCGCTTGCCACAGGTGGCAGGATCTTCACATGCGCGTGGCGATCGGCGGGAGCACAGGGTTGCTGGGCACGGCCCTGTCCCGCCACCTGGTCCGGGCCGGGCATGACGTGGTGCGGCTGGTCCGCGGCGGCGTGACCGCGTCCGACCAGCGCCACTGGGACCCGGACGCCGGCCGCATCGACGCCCCCGGCCTCGACGACGTGGACGCCGTGGTGAACCTCGCCGGAACGCCGATCGCCGGCGGACGCTGGACCAAGGACCGCAGGACCGAGATCCGTCGCTCCCGGATCACCTCGACCCTGACCGTCGTCACCAGCCTGAACCCTGACGGCCGCTGCCAGCGACTGCTGAACGCCTCGGCGATCGGCTACTACGGCGACACCGGGCTGGAGATCGTGGACGAGACCATGCCGGCCGGTCGCGGCTTCCTCGCCGAGGTCGTGGCCGACTGGGAGGCCGCCGCGGGGCACTCACCGGTGTCCACCGCCGTCCTGCGCACCGGCCACGTCCTGGCCCGCGAGGGCGGCTACCTGGCCATGCAGCGTCCGGTCTTCGCGCTCGGACTCGGCGGACGGGTGGGCAGCGGACGCCAGTTCCTGTCCTGGATCAGCCTGGCCGACCACGTCCGCGCGATGGCCTTCCTGCTCGAGCACGACCTGACCGGCCCGGTGAACCTGGTGGCGCCGAACCCGGTCAGCAACGCCGAGTTCACCCGCGCCTTCGGCCGTCACCTGCGCCGGCCGACCCCGCTGCCGCTGCCGCTCGCCGCCGTGGGCGCGGTCTTCGGGCGCGAATTCGTCAACGAGGCGCTGTTGCCTGGCCAGAAGGTGCGTCCCGCCCGCCTGCTGGAGGCCGGCTTCGAGTTCGAGCACCCGAGGCTCGCCCAGGCCTTCGCGGCCCTCGGCTGACTGTGAGACCCTGCCGGCCCGGCAGGGTGGCCGCCGCGCGGGGCGTTGCGGACGCGGGGATACACTGACGGCTCACACCCGCGGCAGAGAGGTGACCTGTGTCGAGTCCGCTCACCCCGTCCGGCGTACCGGAGCCCTTCGCTCCCCTCGGCCTGACCTTCGATGACGTCCTCCTGCAACCCAACGAGAGCGACGTGATCCCGTCTGCGGCGGACACCACCACCTGGGTGAGCAGGAGGATCGAGCTGCGGCTCCCGCTGGTCAGCGCGGCGATGGACACCGTCACCGAGTCGCGGATGGCGATCGCCATGGCCCGCGAGGGCGGCATGGGCATCCTGCACCGCAACATGTCCGCCGAGGACCAGGCGAGCCAGGTCGACCGGGTGAAGCGCTCCGAGGCGGGGATGATCGACCAGCCGATCACCACCACGCTGGACGCCACCATCGGCGAGGTCGACGAGCTGTGCGGCCACTTCCGCATCTCCGGCGTCCCCGTCGTCGACTCCGACCTGAAGCTGCTCGGCATCGTGACCAACCGCGACATGCGCTTCGAGGACAACCCGAACCGTCCGGTCGGCGAGGTGATGACCCCGATGCCGCTGGTCACCGGCTGGCCCGGGATCCGTCCGGACGAGGCCCTGCGCCTGCTCGCGAAGCACAAGATCGAGAAGCTGCCGCTGGTCGACCCGGACGGGCGCCTGCGCGGCCTGATCACGCTGAAGGACTTCGTGAAGTCCGGCAAGTACCCCCTCGCCAGCAAGGACCCGCAGGGCCGGCTGCGCGTCGGGGCGGCGATCGGCTTCTTCGGGGACGCCTGGGAGCGGGCCATGATGCTCGTGGACGCCGGAGTCGACGCGATCATCGTCGACACCGCCCACGGGCACTCCCAGGGCGTGCTCGACATGATCCGGCGGCTGAAGTCGGAACCGGCCGCGGCCGAGGTGGACATCATCGGCGGCAACGTGGCCACCTACGCCGGTGCCGCCGCGCTGGTCGACGCCGGCGCGGACGGCGTGAAGGTGGGGGTCGGGCCGGGCTCGATCTGCACCACCCGGGTCGTGGCCGGGGTCGGCGTCCCCCAGGTGACCGCGATCTGGGAGGCCGCGCAGGCGTGCCGTCCCGCCGGCGTCCCGGTGATCGGGGACGGCGGCCTGCAGTACTCCGGCGACATCGCCAAGGCCCTCGTCGCCGGCGCGGACGCGGTGATGCTCGGCTCCCTGCTCGCAGGCTGTGAGGAGAGCCCCGGCGAACTGGTCTTCATCAACGGCAAGCAGTACAAG
>JAXGTK010000117.1:0-8557 GCA_040774965.1 Propionicimonas sp.
GATCGTGGACGGACGCGACACCGCGCACCACCGGCCCCGCGACCTGGCCGACGTGGTCGGTTACGTGGGCCAGGACCCCCTGCGCGGCTTCGTCACCGACGTCGTCGAGGACGAGATCGCCTACGGCATGGAGCAGCTCGGCACCGACCCGGTGGCCATGCGCAAGCGGGTCGAGGAGACGCTCGACCTGATGGGCATCGCCGACCTGCGCCGGCGCCCGCTCACCGAGCTCTCCGGCGGCCAGCAGCAGCGGGTCGCGATCGCCGCAGTGCTCGCCGCGCAGCCGCGCGTCCTCGTGCTGGACGAGCCCACGTCCGCCCTCGACCCGACCGCCGCCCAGGACGTGCTCGCCGCGATCTCCACGCTGGTGCACGAGGTGGGGCTCACCGTCGTCCTCGCCGAGCACCGCCTCGAGCGGGTGATGCAGGCCGCCGACTCGGCGATCTGGCTGCCCGGCGACGGCAGCGTCGTGCACGGCAGGCCCGCCGAGGTGCTCGCCCGGGCTTCGATCACTCCCCCGCTCGCCGAGCTGGCCCGGATCGCCGGCTGGAGCCGGGTGCCGCTCAGCGTCCGGGAGGCCCGGCGCCGTGCGCTCGCGGAGGACCTCGTCCCCGCCGCCCCGCCGCCGCCGGCGAACGGTGTCGGGCCGGTCGTGCTCAGCGCCCGGTCGGTCGAGGTGCGCTACGGCGACCTCACCGCCGTCCGCGACGTCGACCTCGACCTGCGCAACGGCACGGTGACCACCCTGCTCGGCCGCAACGGCGCCGGGAAGTCGTCCCTGCTGTGGGCGTTGCAGGGCGCCCTGACCTGCGCGGGCGAGATCGTCGTGGACGGCCGCGACCCCCGCACGCTCTCCGCGGCGGACGCGCGGCGCCTGGTCACCCTCGTGCCGCAGACCGCCGCCGACCTGCTCTACCTGCCCAGCGTCGGCTCCGAGTGCGCGCAGGCGGACGCCGAGAGCGGCGCCGAACCGGGCACGACCGCCGAACTGCTGGCCACGCTCGGGGTCGACGTGCCCGCCGGGCGCGACCCGCGCGACCTCTCCGAGGGGCAGCGGCTCGCCCTGGTGCTCGCCATCCAGCTGGCCGTGCGACCGCCCGTCCTGCTGCTCGACGAGCCGACCCGCGGCCTGGACTACCGGGCCAAGGCCGAGCTGCGCCGGATGGTCCGGACGCTGGCCGACTCCGGCGTGGCGGTGCTGGTCAGCACCCACGACGTGGAGTTCGCCGCCGCGGCCAGCCGGCGGACGCTGCTCATGGCCGACGGCGAGGTGATCGCGGACGCCGGCACCGCCGACCTGCTCACCTCCTCGCCCGCGTACGCCCCGCAGATGGCGAAGGTGTTCGCGCCCGTCCCCGTGCTCACTCCCGAAGACGTGGCGAGGGGGCTGTGATGGGCACCGACGCACGGCGGGCCCCGTGGGCCGTGGTGGTGGCGATCGTGATCGGCGCGGTCGCGTTCAGCTGGCCGCTGTTCCTGCGTCCCGAGTCCGGGATGTCGGCCACCCAGGCCCCGATCATGTTCGCGCTGGTGCTGCCGGTGGTGCTGGCGGTCGTGCTGTCCGAGGTGGCCGGGGGCCGGATGGACGCCAAGGTGCTCGCCATGCTCGGGGTGCTGGCCGCGGTCGGCACGATCCTGCGTCCGCTGAGCGCCGGGACGGCGGGCTTCGAACTGATCTTCTTCCTGATGATCCTCGCCGGGCGGGTGTTCGGCGCCGGATTCGGGTTCGCGCTCGGGGCGATCACCCTGTTCACGTCCGCGCTGATCACGTCCGGGGTGGGCCCGTGGCTGCCGTACCAGATGCTCGCCGCCGGCTTCGTCGGCCTGTTCGCCGGGTTGCTGCCCCGGGCGTCCGGGCGCGCGGAGCTCCTGCTGCTCTCCGCCTACGGCATGGTCTCGGCGTTCGCCTACGGATGGGTGATGGACTTCTCGTTCTGGCCGTTCGGGATCGGCAACGACACCCAGCTCTCCTTCGACGCCGCCCTGGGTCCGCTGGAGAACCTGCACCGGTTCGTGCTGTACAACCTCGCCACCTCGATGGGGTGGAACCTGGGCCGGGCCCTGACCAACGCCGTGCTGATCGCGCTGCTCGGCGTCCCGCTGCTGCGGCTGTTCCGGCGGTCGGCCCGCGCCGCGCGATTCGTACCCTCCGTACAACCCTCGGCTCTGGCGGAATAGGGGGTGGAGGGGGCAGGTTGGGGTTAGGTGAAAGCCAGTTACCTCAACGGAAGGAAACCTGATGGCGTACACGCTGCCCGATCTCGACTACGACTACGGTGCACTCGCCCCGCACATCTCGCCCGAGATCATGGAGCTCCACCACACCAAGCACCACGCGGCCTACGTGGCCGGCGCCAACACCGCACTGGACAAGATGGCCGAGGCCCGTGAGAAGGGCGACTTCGCGAGCATCCCGAAGCTGGAGAAGGACCTCGCCTTCCACCTCGGCGGCCACGTCAACCACTCGGTCTTCTGGAAGAACATGTCGCCCGACGGCGGCGGCCGGCCGGACGGTGAGGTCGCCGCGGCGATCGATGAGTTCTTCGGCTCGTTCGCCGGCTTCCAGGGCCAGTTCGAGGCCGCAGCCAACTCCCTGCAGGGCTCGGGCTGGGCGCTGCTGGTCTGGGACCCGATGGGCCAGCGGCTGAACATCAACCAGCTCTACGACCAGCAGAACAGCGTGCCGGTCGGCCAGCTGCCCGTCCTGCAGCTCGACATGTGGGAGCACGCCTTCTACCTGCAGTACAAGAACGTGAAGGGCGACTACGTCAAGGCGTGGTGGAACGTGGTCAACTGGACCGACGTGGCCACCCGGCTCGCCAAGGCGCGAGCCGCCGACGTCCTCTAAAGGGGGACAAACCCCTAGTCAGACCGCAGTCCCCCGAGGGCAATCCTGAGAGAACTTGACCTATCTCTCAGGAAGAGGCAGGCTTTTCTCAGGAAATGCTGTCCAGGCCCTCGGGGGAGTCTGTGTTGAACAAGGCGATCACCGCCACCGCGCTGTCAGCGGTTCTGCTGGCCGGCGCCGCGAGCACCGCCAGTGGCCTGTACAAGCACGCCGACCTCAGCGTCGACGGCAACGTGCAGGAGGTTTCCGGCTTCGCCCTGACGGTGGCCGACGTCCTCGCGGCCCGGGGCGTCACCGTCGGCCCGGACGACGTGGTCACACCGGCGGCCGACACGGCGGTGGCCAGCGGCACCACCATTGACGTGCGCTACAGCAAGCAGGTCACACTGAACGTGGACGGCGTCCGGCGCACGTTCACGACCACGGCGGCGACGCTCAGCGAGGCCCTCGCCACGGATGCCCTGCCCGCCCAGCCCACCCAGCTGGCCGCCAGCAGCAGCGACTTCACCGCGAGCCTCACCGACGCCCGGTTCAGCACCCCGCTCGCGACTCCGCTGCCACGCGCGGGACTGACCGTGCAGGTGACCACGCCGAAGCAGGTCACGCTCAGCGTGGGCGGGAGGACGACCACGCTCACCACCACTGCCCCGACCGTCGCCGACCTGCTGGTCGACCAGGGCCTGGTGCTCTCGGGCACCGACCGGCTCGACCCCGTGGGCACCACGGCGATCACCGACGGCGAGAAGGTCACGCTCGACAGGGTGGTCGTGAAGACGACGACGAAGACGGAGAAGGTGCCCTTCGGCACCGTGAAGCAGAACAACTCCAGCCTGTGGAAGGGCGAGACCCGCGTCCTCACCTCCGGGCAGGACGGCAGGGCGAAGCGCACCTACGAGATCACCGTGGTCAACGGCGAGGTCACGAAGAAGGTCGTCGTCACCGAGGTGGTGCTGCGCGAGGCCACCGACCAGGTGCTCGCCATCGGCACGAAGACCACGGCCAACGGCGTCGGCCTGAACCTCGCCCGCGCCGCCATGTGGGATCGCATCGCGCGGTGCGAGTCCGGCGGCAACTGGCACATCAACACCGGGAACGGCTACTACGGCGGCCTGCAGTTCAACATGGCCGCCTGGAACTCCAACGGCGGGCGCGACTTCGCCGCGCGCGCCGACCTCGCCAGTCGTGCCGAGCAGATCACCGTGGCCAACCGCTACTACGCGAAGGCCGGAACCAGGCCCTGGTCCTGCGCCTGAGCCCCCCTCCGACGCAGGCCCCTCCCCCCGATCCGACGGCCCCGAGAACCGATTCCCCCTCTGGTTCTCGGGGCCGTTGTTCGTCCCGTGCACTCACAGGCCGCCCACGACACCTCCCCAGCGGCGTCGTGGCCCGGCCACAGGCCTTTCTGGGATTCGGCACGCACCGTGGTGACCTACCAGAACCCGGGAGGTTCCAGATGACCAGCAGGCCCGCGATCTCCAAGACCCGACGCGCCGTGGCCGGCGTGATGGCGGCAGCAGCGCTCGGCACCGGCGGGATCGCCGCCGTCCTCGCTGCCAGTGCGAACAGCAGCACGGACAGCAGCACGACCACGGCCAACGACAGCTCCTCGACCAGTTCCGGCTTCACGTCCACCGACCAGTCGGGCAGCTTCAACGGTTCGGCCCAGACCACCACCCACGGTTCGTGAGCCACCCCCCGGGCCGGCTTCGCCCCGACTTGACGGCGGCTTAGGACCGGCTTGATGCCCCCGACAGCACAATCACAGGGAAGGAACCCACAGTGAGGATCGAGACGACGTACCCGTCTGGAGGAGGGACCTGTGAACGTACCGGCACTGACCAAGACCCGCGTGGCCGTCAGCGCACTGATGGCCACCGCGACGCTGGCCACGACCGGGCTCGCGACCTCGCTGGCGATCGCCCAGCACGACCGCAGCGAGGCCGCCGCCACAGCGGACACGACCGTGCCCGTGGGCGAGGCCCCGCAGGACCAGGGGCAGACGGCACAGGCCCCGACCCGGCACCGGACGTCCCGGACCACGACCGGGTTCGCCCCCAGCCAGCAGGCCGGGACGGGTTCCGCCCCCAGCCACACCCGGACGAAGGGCTCATGAGCGCACTCCGCACCCCGGTCGCCGACGTCGGGACCGAGCCGGTCGAGGCCGTCTTCGACGCGATCGGCACCACGAACCGGGTGCTCGCGACCGACCCGGACGCGCTGTCGGCGGCGGTCGCGCTCGCGAAGGACTACCTGTCCGACCTCGACCGGGCAGTGTCCCGGTTCCGGGACGACTCGGAGGTGAGCCGGCTCGCCGCCACCGCGGCGAACGGGCCCACCTGGTGCTGGGCGTCGCCGCTGTTCCTCGACCAACTCGACGCCGCCCTGCGCGCCGCCCGGCTCAGTGACGGCCTGGTCGACCTCACCGTCGGCCAGGCGATGATCGCCGCCGGCTACGACGCGGACCTGGACGCCGTGCGCGCCCGGCCCGGGTTCACCGTGCGGCTCACCGGGATTCGCGTCCCCGGCTGGGAGGCGATCGGACGCACCGGCGACGGGCGGGTCTCCACGCCCCGCGGGACGGTACTCGACTTCGGGTCCACCGCCAAGGCCCGGGCCGCGGACGTGATCGCCCGCCGGCTCGCGCTCACCCTGCCCGGCGGGTTCCTGGTGAACCTCGGCGGCGACATCGCCACCTCCGGTTTCGCGCCCGACGGGGGCTGGCGGATCGGGGTCGAGGCCACGGACGGTTCGATCCTGCAGGTGGTCACGACCACGACCCAGGGCGTGGCGACGTCGTCCACGCAACTGCGGCGCTGGCGGACCGACACCGGCACCGTCCATCACATCGTCGACCCGCGGACCGGCCGTCCGGCACCCGCGACGTGGGCGCAGGTCACCTGCATCGCCGCGAACGCCCTCGAGGCCAACACCGCCTCGACCGCGGCCCTGGTGCTCGGCGAGAACGCCCCCGACTGGCTGATCCGCAAGGGTGTCGCCGCCCGTCTCGACCGTCCGGACGGCCAGGTCGTCTACACGCCCGGCTGGCCCCGTCCCGAGGGTGGGGACCGGTCGTGACCGGCCAGGCGCTGTGGTTCATCTCCCGCGCCACCGGCGTGGTCAGCGTCGTGCTGCTCACGCTCGTGGTCTGCCTCGGCATGGTCACCGCGGGCCGCCGCCGTCCGCACGGCGAGAGCGCGACGATCGTGATGGGCCTGCACCGCTGGATCTCCCTCGGCATGCTCGTCTTCCTCGGCACCCACATCGTCACGGCGATCGCCGACGGCTACGTGTCGATCGGCTGGCTGTCCGTGCTGGTGCCGTTCACGTCCGGCTACGAAACGCTGCTGGTGGGCCTGGGCACGCTCGGCGTCGACCTGCTGGTGGTCCTGCTCGTGACCAGCTACCTGCGCCACCGCATCCCCGAGCACCGCTGGCGGCTGATCCACTGGCTGTCGTACGCCATGTGGCTGGTGGCCCTGGTGCACGGGTTCTTCATGGGCACGACCGACCAACCGCTGCTGCGCGTGGTGAGCATCGCCTGCGCGGTGGTGGGCGGGCTGGCGGTGAGCTGGCGGGTGATCGCCACCCACGCCGACGGCGAGCGGCGCCGGGAGATCGACGCACAGGAGTGGACATGACCGACATCGTCGAACTGCTCGAGGCGGCCGGCCTGACCGGACGCGGCGGAGCGGCGTTCAGCACCGCGATCAAGGTGAAGGCTGCGCACGAGAACGGTGCCGAACTGATCGTGAACGCCTGCGACGGCGAGGTCGGCGCGGCCAAGGACGCCTGGATCGTCGAGCACCGCCTCCCCGAACTGATCGAAGGAGCCTCGCTGGTCGCTCCCGGACGCCGCCCGAGGGTGCGCTACGCGGCCCACCGCGGCTCCCGGACGGCCGCCCTGCTGCACTCCGCGGGCCTGCACGTGCTGGAGGCGCCGCACCGCTACGTGTCGTCGGAGGAGACCTCCCTGATCCAGCTGGCGCACGGCGGCCCGGCCAAGCCGATGACCAAGCGGGCGCCGTTCGTCTTCGGCGGACGCGACAGCCAGGGCCACCGCGTCCGTCCGACCGTGGTGCTGAATGCCGAGACGCTGCTGCGGGTGAGCCAGATCAACCGGAACGGTGCGACCTGGTTCCGCTCGTTCGGGACCGAGGCGGAGCCGGGGCCCCGGCTGGTCTCGATCAGCGGCCACGTGGCCCGTCCCGGCGTGCACGAGGTGGCGGCGGGAACGTCGATCAGCGACATCCTCGCCCTTGCCGGAGGGCTGCCGGAGGACGCGCGCCACGTCGGGATCGGCGGGCTCGGCGGCGTCCTGCTCACGGCGCAGGACGCCCGGACGACGATCTGGGCCGGCGCGGACATGAAGCGCCACGGAGGATCGCTGGGGCCGGGCATCTTCACCGTCTGGGACCCGGCCGAGTGCCCTGTCGAGACCGCCATCCAGTTGCTCTCCTACGGGGCCGGCGAGTCCGCGGGGCAGTGCGGGCCGTGCATGTTCGGCCTGCCCGCGCTGGCCGGCGACTGGGCGACGTACGGACGCACGCCCACCGCGGACCGCTACCAGCGCCTGCAGTCGCGCCTCGACCTGCTGCAGCGCCGTGGCGCCTGCGCGCACCCGGACGGCGTCTCGCGCTTCGCCCGCTCGGCGCTGGCCACCCTGCAGCCCGAGTTCAGCGCCCACGCCAACCACTCCTGCCAGAGGGGAGGACTGCATCATGCCCGACGCGCCTGAAGGTGTCCGGATCGCCGTCGACCGGGTGCTCTGCACCGGCCACGGCGTGTGCGCGCAGGCCCTGCCGGGAGCCATCGTGCTGGACGAGTGGGGCTACCCCGTGATCCGCTCCGAGCTCGTCGATCCCGAGGCGGCCAACCTGGCCGTCAAGCTGTGCCCGGCACGGGCGCTGTTCCGGCGCTGAGACCCCCGCCTCACGCGATCCGGAGTGTTCGCCCGTCCTCGGGCATCGGACCCCGGAAACCGCGGCTGGGGACGGCGGTTCAGGCGCGTGTGCCCGGGGCCACCTCCCGCACCATGACGCAGTTGCCCAGCCCCTTGGGCCGGTCATAGGTGAAGCCCTCCCGCTCGTACAGCGTGCGCGTGCCGTTGTAGAGGAAGGAGGAGTTCTTCTTCCGGACCCCGCCGGTGTCGTGCGGGTAGCCCTCGACCAGGCCGCCGCCAGCCTCCGCGATCAACTCGACGGCTCCGCGCAGGGCGATCCCCGCGAGGCCACGTCCGCGGAAGCCGCGCTCGACCAGGATGCAGGTGACCCGGTAGTCGGGCAGTCGTCCTGCGGTGGCCAGGTATTCCTTCCTATGATGAATTTCGGGCAGTTCCTCGGGCGACCCGTACTCCGCCCAGGCGACCGCCCGGTCGCCGTCGTAGACCAGTGCCGCGTGTGCGACCCCTTCGGCCACCAGACGCTGCTTGAGCGCCCGGTTCCCCCCGCGGCTCTGGTCCTTCGCCACACAGTCGGGGTGGAACTTCGTGCACCAGCAGCCGGCGAACATGCCCCCGTTCCGCTCGACGAGAGCCGCGAAGTCACCGAAGATCCCCGGCGTGAGCGCCCTGATCGTGAATTCGGACATACCGCAGCCTAAGCCCGGCGCCGGGCGATCCTCGATGGGCTGACCTGCTGCCGGGCCTGGTCGCGGCACGAGAGTGCCAGGCGCGCACGAACGCCGAGGGCCACCCGTTCTGCTCGAACGCCA
>JAXGTK010000118.1:0-8493 GCA_040774965.1 Propionicimonas sp.
CCGTGAGGGCAACGACCTGATCGAGGAGATGATCGAGGCCGGCGTGATGAAGGACACCGCGCTGGTGTTCGGCCAGATGGACGAGCCGCCGGGCACGCGGCTGCGGGTCGCCCTCTCGGCGCTGACCATGGCCGAGTACTTCCGCGACGTGCAGAACCAGGACGTGCTGCTGTTCATCGACAACATCTTCCGGTTCACCCAGGCCGGCTCCGAGGTGTCGACGCTGCTCGGCCGGATGCCGTCCGCGGTGGGCTACCAGCCGAACCTGGCCGACGAGATGGGCCAGTTGCAGGAACGGATCACGTCCACCCGGGGTCACTCGATCACCTCGATGCAGGCGATCTATGTGCCCGCCGACGACTACACCGACCCGGCTCCGGCGACGACGTTCGCCCACCTGGACGCGACCACCGAGCTGAGCCGCGAGATCGCGTCCCGCGGCCTCTACCCGGCCGTGGACCCGCTGTCCAGCTCGTCGCGGATCATGGACCCCCAGTTCATCGGGCAGGAGCACTACGACACGGCGACGCGGGTGAAGCAGATCCTGCAGCGGAACAAGGAACTGCAGGACATCATCGCGATCCTCGGTGTCGACGAGCTGAGCGAGGAGGACAAGATCATCGTGGCCCGGGCCCGGCGGCTCCAGCAGTTCCTCAGCCAGAACACCTACATGGCCGAGAAGTTCACCAACGTGCCGGGTTCCACCGTGCCGCTGGCCGACACCATCACCTCGTTCAAGATGATCTGCGACGGCGAGGTCGACCACGTCGCGGAGCAGGCCTTCTTCAACGTGGGCGGCATGGACATGGTGATGGAGAACTGGGACCGGATCCAGAAGGAGGGCTGACGTGGCGGTCCTGCGGGTCGAGGTCGTCTCGGCGGACGGCATCGCGTGGGAGGGCGACGCGCTGAGCGTGATCGCGCGCACCGTCGAAGGTGACCTCGGCGTCCTGCCCGGTCACGAACCGTTCCTCGCGGTCCTGGTGCCCTGTGCGGCCGAGGTGCTGACGGCGGACGGGCACCGGGAGGTGGTCGCCGTCGACGGAGGCTTCGTCTCCGTGGCGGACAACCGGGTCTCGTTGCTGTCCCAGTTCGCGAAGGTGGCCCGCGAGATCGACCTGAACGCCGCCGAGCACGAGCTGGCCGCGGCCGAACGGAGGCTCAACGCGGGCGACCTGGACGAGGAGACGCGCCAGCACTTCCTGCGCGCACAGGCCCAGGTACGGGCCGCCCACCTGGCGCACAGCGCGAAGTAGGGGTCAGGGTCGACGCAGATGGACTGGGTTGGCTACACCGAGTGGGTGGCGCTGGCGTTGGTCCTGGTGTTGCTGGTGCCGGTGGTCTTCCTCGGCGTCCGGCGGCGTTGGCTGTCCCGGCAGGGCGGCCTGTTCGACTGCTCGGTGCGGCTGTCCCGTACGTCGCCCGGTTCGGGCTGGGCCCTCGGGGTGGCGCGTTACTCCGGGGACAACCTGGAGTGGTTCCGGGTGTTCTCGATCTCGCTGCGTCCCCGACTGATCTTTCCGCGGTCGCAGGCGCGCGCGGGTTCCCAGCGGGACCCCGACCCGATCGAGTCGGTCTTCCTCTACGACGAGCAGCGCATCCTCACCCTCGAACTCGCCGACGGCCGGTCCTGGGAGCTCGCCATGTCGGGCGCGTCGCTCACCGGCCTGCTCAGTTGGCTGGAGTCCTCCCCGCCCGGCTCCCGCTACCGCTGACGGACCGGATTGGGGACGGTTCCTGATACGGTCCACCGCGCTGCGCCTGCGGCAATTCTCGGAGTTATCCACAGATTGTGTATGGACCCCTCCCGCTGGCCCCGGCCGCTGCATAGGCTCGCCGTCCACTGCGATGGAGGAGGGCGACATGCCGCGGCGGCCACGACGGGTGAGCGGTTCGGGGATCTATCACGTGATGTTGCGCGGAGTGAACCGCGATCCGATCTTTCTGGACGACGAGGATCGCGTTCGCTTCCTGGTCGCGCTCAGGACGGCGAAGCAGGTCTCGGCGTGCCGGGTGCTGGCGTACTGCCTCATGGACAACCACGTGCACCTGGTGCTGCGCACAGGTACGGAGCCGCTCGGCGTGGTCGTGAAGAGGCTGGGCGTGCGCTACGCGGCGTGGTTCAACCGCAGGTACGAGCGGGTCGGGCACCTCTTCCAGGATCGCTTCAAGAGCGTTGCCGTGGAGACCGATCCGCACCTGGTCTCCCTGCTGCGCTATGTGTGGAACAACCCGGTGAAGGCCGGTCTGGTCGAGCATCCGGACGAGTACCGGTGGAGCAGTCGGTGGCGGTTCGGCCGTCCGTCCCTGCTGGTGGACGCGGACGAACTGGACAGCCTGCTCACGTCCGACCCCCTCGCCGATGACGCCGGGCCGGACGTTCCGCTGTGGGAGGGACCACGCAAGCGCGGGCGGCGTCCCCGGTACTCGGAGGAGCAGGCCGCAGCCCTTCTCGAGCAGGCGTGCGGCGCGGACGGCCCGGAGCAGTTCCTGAAGCTGGCTGAGGGCGTCCAGCGCGAAGCCATCCGCGAGCTCCGTGCGCGCTCGATCAGCTTCAACCAACTGGCCGCGGTCACCGGGCTGAGCAGTACCACGTTGAAGCGCAGGCATGCGACCCGGAGCGCGGCCGACTGAGGGTGGACCGTATCAGGAACCGTCCCCAATCCGGTCCGCGGACCGGGTCAGGAACCGTCCCTGTTACGGTCCGCGTGGGTGATGCGGGAGCGCTGGCGCTTCGCGCGGGGCTCGGTGACCTCACGGTCCTTGCCGGGCACCCACAGGACCTCGCCGGACGCCTGGCCGGCGGCGCGGGCGAGGATGAACAGCAGGTCGGAGAGCCGGTTCAGGTAGCCGAGGGCGAGCAGGTTCACCCCGCCGGGCGCCTTCCCGGACGCGGGCTCGGTGCCGTAGGCCTCGACGGCCGCCCAGGCGGTCCGTTCGGCACGACGGACGACGTTGCGGGCCAGGTGCAGCAGGGCGGCGGTCCGGGTGCCGCCGGGCAGGATGAACGATCGCAGGGGCGGCAGCGGGTCGCCGAACCGGTCGCACCAGGCCTCCAGCCGGTCGATGTAGGGCTGGATCACGCGCAGCGGCTCGTACGGCGGGTCGGACGCCAGCGGGTTCGACAGGTCAGCGCCGCAGTCGAACAACTCGTTCTGGACGTGTCGCAGCACCGTGCGGACCTCCTCCGGCAGGTCGGGCTCGAGAACGATCAGGCCGAGCAGCGAGTTCGCCTCGTCCACGTCGCCGCACGCCCCGATCCGCGGGTCGGTCTTCGTCGTCTCGGACATGTCGGACAGGTTGGTGCGCCCGGCGTCCCCGGTGCGGGTGTAGATGCGGGTGAGGTTGACCATGGAAGCCAACCTACCGGGCGGGGTTGGCCGGTTGTGGCAGGGTTGGGGCGTGAAGCGTCCCGCCCTCCTGCTCGCCCT
Source organism: Propionicimonas sp. (assembly GCA_040774965.1). Lineage (GTDB taxonomy): Bacteria > Actinomycetota > Actinomycetes > Propionibacteriales > Propionibacteriaceae > Propionicimonas. The sequence goes on from JAXGTK010000118.1 coordinate 3,432, forward strand.
GGTACTGCTCGCGGCGGGCCTGTCCGCCTGTACCTCTTCGACCCCCACCGCCGAGGGCGGGGTGACCTGCTCCTACCAGGCCACGGGGGACGCGGCGAAGCAGGTGGACCTGCCCCCGACGACGGGCGTCCCGAACACGGGGACGGTGACCTACACGCTGCAACTGAACGCGGCCAAGCTCGCGGTCACCCTCGACCGGGAGCACGCGCCGTGCACGGTCAACTCCTTCATCTCCCTGGCGAAGCAGGGCTACTTCGACAACACCACCTGCCACCGGCTCGTGGACGGCGACGGGCTGTACGTCCTGCAGTGCGGCGACCCGACCGGTACCGGCAGGGGCGGGCCCGGCTACCAGTTCGCCGACGAGCTCACCGGCAACGAGACCTACACCGCGGGCACCCTGGCGATGGCGAACGCCGGTGCGGGTACCAACGGCTCCCAGTTCTTCATCGTCTACGCCGACAGCCAGTTGACCGCCAACTACACGGTGTTCGGCCACGTCGACGCCGAGGGCATCGACGCCGTGGCGGGGATCGCCGAGGGTGGCCAGGACGGCAGCTACGGGGACGGCAGCGGCAAGCCGCTGACGCCCGCGGTGATCAAGGCCGTGACGGCGGGCTGACCCTCTCGGCGAAGCTCCGCAGCGCCTCGAAGGTGAACTCCGGCGCGTCCGCGTGCACCCAGTGCCCGGCGCCCGGCACCACGACCTTCTGCACGGCAGGGAACAGCCGGTACATCTCGGGCTCGTGCGCTTCGCGGACGTAGGGGGAGCGCTCCCCGGCCAGCCAGAGCACGGGACCCGTGAACGGCGGTGCGGAGACCTCGGGCCAGCCTCCGATGGCGTCCAGGGAGCGAGCGAGCAGGGCGAGGTTCGGCTGCCAGTGCCAGCCGCCCTTGCGGCGCAGGTTCTGCAGCAGGAACAGCCGCACAGCGTCGTCGGGGATCCGGGCGCGCAGCTGCTCGTCCGCCTCGGCGCGGGAGCCGAGCGTGGACAGGTCGAGTGAGCGCAGCGCCGCGAACAGCGGGGTGAACATGTCCACCTGGGCGGAGTGGCCCGGAGCGATGTCCACCACGACCAGCCCCGCCACGAGCTCCGGGTGGGCGAGCGCCGTCAGCATCGCCACCTTGCCGCCCATGGAGTGGCCGACGAGGATCAGCTGGGCGGACGAACCCATCCGCAGGTCGATCTCCCCGGCCACGGCGTCGGCCATCGCGGGGTAGCTGAACTCGTCGGTCCACGCGCTGCTGCCGTGGTTCGGCAGGTCGAACAGGACCGCCGGGTAGCCGGCCGCGTTGAGTTGCTGGGCGAGCATCGTCCAGTTGCGGCCGCGGCCGAAGAGGCCGTGCAGGAACGCGAACCAGGGCCGTCCGCTGCCGACGAGTTCGGTGTGCAGCCCGGTCATCAGCGGCGCCTCTGCCAGCAGGAGGTGTGCCAGTGCCGCCGCTCGTCGACCGCGGAGGCGGAGCCGATGCTCGGCTCCCTGGGCCAGGCGACCAGGTGCGCGGTGCCCGGGGTGACCGGACGCCCGCAGCCCGGGCACTGGTAGGTCTTCGTGGCCGCGTCGGCCGGCATGGTCTGCACCATCCAGTCGCCGTCCTGCCGGTGCTCCAGGCGCGCGAAGGCGCCCGACGACAGCGGTCGGGGCGCACGCAGGTGCTTCGAGGGACGTCTGGCCATACCGAAGTCCTATGTCACCGCGCCGGTCCCGGGCAAGTCGGCGGGCCGCCCGGGCATCGGGCGGACGCGTAGTAGGTTGTGCGGGTGCGCCTGCTGATTGCCCGTTGCCGGGTCGACTACGCCGGGCGGCTCTCCGCGCACCTGCCGATGGCCACCCGGCTGATCATGGTGAAGGCGGACGGATCGGTCTCGGTCCACGCCGACGACCGGGCGTACAAGCCGCTGAACTGGATGAGCGCGCCGTGCACCCTGACCGTGAACCCGCCGTCCGGTGACGCGGAGGCTGCGCCCGCCGCGGACGAGGCCGGGCTCACCGAGGTCTGGGAGGTGCACAACGGGGACGGGGACACCCTGCAGATCGCCATCGGAGAGGTGTTCCACGACTCCAGCCACGACCTGGGGGTCGACCCGGGCCTGCAGAAGGACGGCGTCGAGGCGCACCTGCAGGTGCTCCTCGCGGAGAACCCGGCCACGTTCGGCGACGGCTGGACCCTGGTCCGGCGCGAGCACCCCACCCCGATCGGTCCCGTGGACATCCTGTTCCGCGACCACTCCGGTGCCTACGTCGCGGTCGAGGTGAAACGTCGCGGCGAGATCGACGGCGTCGAGCAGCTGGCACGCTACCTGGAACTGATGAACGCAGACCCGCTGCTCGCGCCCGTCCGTGGCGTGTTCGCCGCCCAGCTGATCAAGCCCCAGGCGCGCACCCTGGCGGGTACCCGCGGGATCGACTGCGTCCTGGTCGACTACGACGCCCTGCGCGGCCTGGACAACGCCGAGGACCGGCTCTTCTAGACCGTCACGTACGGCCCAGGTGGGGGACGAGCACCTCGCGGTAGAGCAGCAGGAGCGCGGCGGTCATCGGGATCGCGAGGACGGCGCCGATGAAGCCGAACACCAGGCCTCCGGAGATCGCGGCGAGCATCACCAGGACGGCCGGGATCTGCACCGAGCGGGCGAAGATCCGGGGCTGGATGAAGTAGGCGTCCACCTGCTGGTAGGCCAGGAAGAAGACGAGCGTGACCAGCCCCGTCGTGGGGGAGAAGGCGAACCCGACGATCGACAGGATGACGATCGAGATCGAGGTGCCGATCAGCGGCACGAACGCCAGGATGCCGGCCATCACGGCCAGCGCCACGGCGTACTGGCCGAGGCCCACGACGTTGAGGAAGATGAACGACACGATCATCCACAGCAGCACCACGATGAACAGCCCCGACACGTAGCCCCCGATCCGCTTGAACATCTCGTTGGCCAGGTACTTCACCCGGGGACGCCGGGACGCGGGGGCGAGCTGGTAGATGACCTCCTTGATCGCGGGCAGCGTGGTCAGGAAGTAGAGCGTGAGCACGGTGGTCACCACCACCGAGAAGATCGAGTTGGCCACGAGCTGGCCCGCGCCGACCAGCCCGCCGAACAGGCCGGTGATCAGTTCGCCCGAGGTGAGGAACGTGACCGCCTTGTCGATCACGTTGAACTGTGCGTCGAGTGCGGCGATCTGGGGGTTCTGGCGGAGGTTGTCCAGATAGGTGGGAGCCCGCAGCAGCAGGATGTTCACCTGCTCCGACACGACCGGCACCAGCGCCCAGCCGGCGAGCACGAGCAGTCCGATCAGGCCCATCGCCACCAGCAGCACGGCGAAGCCACGGCGGAAGCCGTGGTGGTGCAGCCAGTCCACGGCGGGGTTGAGCCCCAGCGCGATGGCGAGCGAGAGCAGCACCAGGACGATCACGGTCTGCAACGCCACGACGAGCGTGATCAGCCCGAACGCGGTCATGCCGCCGATGGCCAGGAAGAAGCCGATCTGGAACGGGCTGCGCTCCAGCAGCGAGACGCGGCGCTCGGAGGACGCGTCCAGCCCGTCGGCGAGGTCGGGAGTGGGCTGGGTGGTCCGCCGCCACTTGCGGAGCCAGCCGCGGGTGCTCGGAACGCCCGGGGGAGTGTGCGCCGAGGCCGGCGTTCGGGCGGACGGTGGCCGCGGCGGTTCAGGCTGGGGCAGTGGCTGCACCGGCTCGCTGGTGCTCACGGCGTGGCGTCTCCGTCTTCGTGGTCGGCCGCGGTCCTGCCGGCGAGCGCGGACAGCTCACCCAGTTGCGCGACGATGGCCATGCGTCGATCGACGAGGTCGGCGATCTCGGACTCCAGCCCGGCCTTGCGCTCCCGCGTCTCGGCGAGGGCCGTGGCTCTCGCCGCCTTCGCCGCGTCGTCGGCGGCGGTCTCGATCTGGGCGGCCCTGGCCCGGGCGGCGGCCACGATCTGGTCGGCCTCGGCGTGGGCGGCCTGGCGGCGCTGCTCCCAGGTGAGCGCGTCCTTCTCCAGCCGGGACGCGTACTCCTCACTCTGGTTGCGCGCCGTGGCCATCAGTTCCTCGATCTCGGCGACCGCGGCCTCGTGGGCGGCCTTCCTCTCCGCGAGGGCGCTCTCCCGCTCCAGGGCGACGTCGCGGTGGTGCTGGGCGGCCTCGAGTTCGGCGTCGGCGACGCTCTTCTCCGCGGCGAGCCGGGCCTCCTCCGCAACCACCCTGGCCCTGGTCTCCGCCTCGGCGAGCACCTGGGCGGCATGTCGTTCGGCGAACTCCCGGACGGCCCGGGCCTCGTCCTTGGCCGCCTGCAGTTCCGCGGCCGTCTGTTCGCTGAGGGTGCGTCGGAGCTGTTCCAGTTCGCCGGTCGAGGTCGCCTGCGCGGTGTCCAGTCCGAGCTTCGCCTCGGCGGCCACCTTGTCGGCGTCCGCATGGGCGCGGGCGAGGATCTGCTGGGCCCGGCGCTCGGCGGAGTTCACCAGTTCGTCCGCCTGCGACTCCGCGGCCTTGAGCAACGCGCGCGCGTGCCCGCCGAGTTTGGCGAAGTCGGTGTCGCCGGCGCGGGCGACGGTCTCGGTGAGCTGGCGCTGCAGGTGGCGCAGTTCGGTCTTGGCCCGGGCGAGTTGGGCCTCCACGTCGCGGACATAGGCGTCGACGGCACCGCGGTCGTAGCCGCGCAGCGTCTGCGGAAAGTTGCCGACCGCGGACGCGGTCTCGTCGAACAGGTCCAGGCCGGGCGTCACGTCACTCATTGCCACCGTCCTTCTTCGTCCTGCCTTGATGCTACTGACCCGGCCCAGTCGAGGGGGCCGGGCCAGTGCTGAGGTCGTATGGGATCGCTCAGTGCGTGGAGGCCGCGGGCTCCACGATCTCGAGGAGGATGCCGCCGGTGCTCTTCGGGTGTGCGAAGTTGATCCGTGAGCCGCCGGTGCCGATCTTCGGCGTGTCGTAGAGCAGGGTGGCGCCTCGCTCACGCAGCTTGGCGGAGGCGACATCGATGTCGGCGACGCGGTAGCAGACCTGCTGGATGCCGCCACGGCCACCGTTGCGTTCGAGCCACTTGGCGATGGTGCTGTTCTCGTTCA
>JAXGTK010000119.1:0-8409 GCA_040774965.1 Propionicimonas sp.
GATCGAGACCGCGACCCGGGCCGAGTGGGAAGACTTCGAAAGCGGCTACCTCGCAGATGTCGAGGAGTGGCTGGTCGCGAACCCGGACCACGCTGAGGCGGCGGATACCCGGGCGAATGCGGATGCACACCGCCGGCGCTGGCTTCGAGGGTACGGCGATGTGCTGGGTCAGGCGTACCTGACCCTGATACCGACCTGAGCCGTCGCGACATCCGACTCAGGCCGCAGCCAGGGTCGGGCTGAGGTAGCCGTCGTCCGTCGGACGCGCTCAGCTACTGTAGCGGAACTCCACGACGTCGCCGTCGGCCATCACGTAGTCCTTGCCCTCCAGGCGCACCTTGCCGGCGGCCTTGGCCGCGGCCATCGAGCCGGCGGCCACCAGGTCGCCGAAGCTGACGATCTCAGCCTTGATGAAGCCCTTCTGGAAGTCGGTGTGGATCACGCCGGCCGCCTCCGGGGCGGTGGCACCCCTGCGGATCGTCCAGGCGCGCGACTCCTTCGGGCCGGCGGTCAGGTAGCTCTGCAGCCCGAGCGTCTCGTAGCCCACACGGGCGAGGGTGTCGAGGCCGGGCTCGGCGATCCCCATCTCCACGAGGAACTCGCGGGCCTCCTCCGGCTCCATCTCGACGAGCTCCGACTCGATCTTCGCGTCCAGGAAGATCGCCTCCGCGGGCGCCACCAGGGCCTTCATCTTCTCGATCAGCGCGGTGTCGGTGAGTTCGTCGGAGTCGCAGTTGAACACGTACAGGTACGGCTTGGCGGTGAGCAGGAACAGCTCGCGCAGCGGCTCGAGGTCGAGCCCGGCCGCGTGGACGCCGACACCCGAGTTCAGCACCTCCCGCGCCTGCAGGAAGGCAGCCAGCACGGGCTGCTTCTCCTTCCGGATCCGCGCCTCCTTCTCCAGCCGCGGCAGCGCCTTCTCCAGCGTCTGCAGGTCGGCGAGGATCAGCTCGGTGCGGATCGTCTCGATATCGCTGCCCGGGTTCACCGAGCCGTCCACGTGGGTCACGTCCGGGTCGCGGAAGACGCGGGTGACCTGGCAGATCGCGTCCGCCTCGCGGATGTTGGCCAGGAACGCGTTGCCCATGCCCTCGCCCTGGGACGCGCCCTTCACGATGCCCGCGATGTCGACGAAGCTCACCGTGGCCGGCACGATCCGCTCGGAGTTGAACATGCCGGAGAGCACCGGCAGGCGGTCGTCCGGCACCCCGACCACGCCCACGTTGGGCTCGATCGTCGCGAACGGGTAGTTCGCCGCGAGCACGTCATTGCGGGTGAGCGCGTTGAACAGGGTGGACTTGCCCGCGTTGGGCAGCCCGACGATGCCGATGGTGAGAGCCACGTCGGCCTAGCCTACGGCAGTCGCACCGGTTTTCCGGCGCCGGGCCGGGTTCGTCCGGCCGATCGCGACCGGCGGATTCACACCGCGCGCCACTCCTGCGAGAAGGTGGACGCATGGACTTCACGGCGGTGATCTTCGACCTCGGCGGCGTCGTGCTGAACTGGGTCCCCGAACGGGCCTTCGAACCGGTGGTGCACGCCGACGAGGTGCCCGGGCTGCTCGAGCGGATCGGCTTCCACGACTGGAACAGGGCCAACGACGCCAGGGACGGGCTCGCCGGGGCGGAGGCGGACCTGGTCGCGAGGTTCCCGGACGACGCGGACGCGATCCGCGCCTACCGTGCCAACTTCCTGCGCTCGGTCGTCGGCATGGTGCCCGGCACCGCGGCCGTGATCGCCGAACTGCAGCAGGCCGGGGTCGCCGTCTCCGCGCTCAGCAACTGGTCGGGCGAACTGTTCGCCGTGACCAGGCCCTGGTTCGGCGTCCTCGGCCGCTTCGCCGACATCGTCGTGTCCGGCCAGGAGGGCGTGGCCAAGCCCGACCCCCGCCTGTTCGCGATCGCCTGCGGCCGCGGCCGCCTGGACCCCGAACGCACCGTCTTCATCGACGACTCCCCCGAGAACGTCGCGGCCGCCGACGCCCTGGGCCTGCACGGGCTGCGGTTCACCTCCGCCGGGCAACTGCGCGCGGACCTGGTCGCGCTCGGCCTGTTGCGCCCGCGTCCGGAACTCACCGAACCGGCCTACCACTGGGCCGTGCGCGAGCGCTGGGACGCAGCCGTGGCCGGCGCCGGCTACCCGTGGTCGAGCCGGGAGGACGGCTACGAGGTGGCCGGCTTCGTCCACCTGTCCTTCGCCGGTCAGCTCGAGCGCACCCGGCAGCGGTTCTACGGCGACCTCGCCGACGACGAGGTGGTGCTGCTCCGGCTCGACCCCGCGCCCGACCTGCCGATCGTCGTCGAGGACGGCTACCCGCACCTGTTCGCGCCCCTCCCGGTCGACCGGGCCCAGGTGGTGGAGCGCGCATGACCCCTGTCGGCCGGTCGAACCTGCCGTCACCGCCGGGCGGTCCCGGCAGGCTCAGCCAGCGGGACCAGTCTCAGGCGTCCGCGCCGGCGAAGAAGGCGCCCAGCGCGGCGGACAACCAACGCGGGTCCTCCACTCCGCACAACTCGCGCGCCGAGTGCATGCTCAGCAGCGGAATGCCCACGTCGACGCTGGCGATGCCGAGCCGGGTGGCGGTGAGCGGCCCGATCGTGGACCCGCACGGCACCGAGTTGTTCGACACGAACGGCTGGGTCGGCACGCCCGCCGCGCGACAGATGCGCAGCCAGCGGGCGGCCGAGGGACCCTCGGTCGTGTAGCGCTGGTTCGCGTTCACCTTCAGCAGCGGCCCGCCGTTCACCGTGGGCCGGTGGTCCGGGTCGTGCAGCTGCGGGTAGTTGGGGTGGATCGCGTGGCCGGCGTCCGCGGACACCACGAAGGACGCGGCGAGCGCGCGCTCGTACCCGTCCGCACCCCAGCCGAGGCTGTCCGCGATGCGCTTGAGCACGCTCTCCAGGAACGGCCCGGACGCGCCGCTGCGCGTGGAGCTGCCGATCTCCTCGTGGTCGAAGCAGGCCAGCACCTGCACCTGGCCGGACGCCCCGGACGCGGCGAGCGCGACCACGCCGGCGTGCACGCTGGACAGGTTGTCCAGCCGCGCGGACGCGAGGAACTCCCCGGTCACGCCGATGACCGCCGGCGGCTCGGTGACCGCGGCGAACAGGTCGTGGCCGTCCACCTCGTCGCGGTGCAGGCCGACGCTGCCGGCCACCGCAGAGAGCAGGTCGAGCGATGCGGTGCCGAACACGGGCTTGAGGTTCACCTGCTTGTCGAGGTGCAGGTTCTCGTTCACGCTGCGGTCGAGGTGCGGCGCCACCTGGGGGATGCGCAGCCACGCGGGGGTGGACACGAGGTGCACCTCGCCGGAGCGGTCGACGACGCGTCCGGCCAGCCCGAACTCGCGGTCGAGCCAGGAGTTCAGCAGCGGTCCGCCGTACACCTCCATGCCGGCCTGCGACCATCCGTAGGCGAAGGCGGACGGCTCGGGCTTGAGCTTGAAGCCGGGCGAGTCGGTGTGGGCGCCGACGATGCGGAACCCGACCGGGCCGGACGCGTCCTGCGGTACCCGCCAGGCGATCACCGCCCCGTCCCGCACCACGTAGCGGGCGCCGCCGGGCTGCCACGGATCGGTCTCGGCCTGCGCACTGAAACCGGCGGCCTCCAGCCGGCGCGCCAGCTCGGCGGCGGCGTGGTAGCTGGACGGCGAGGCGGAGACGAAGGCGGCCAGGTCCTCTGCGTGTGCGATCTCGGGCATGGGCCCCAGTCTGCACCCGGTCACCGACAGGGCGGCGCCAGGGTCACTGCGCCGCGCGGCTCGCGGTCGCCCGCCGGGACAGGTAGTCGACCAGGTCGGCCCGGGCCACCTCGAAGGTGTGGGCGCCGCTGATCCCGAACCAGCGGGCGCCGGACGGGCGTCCGGCCCGGGAGACCCCGCCGCGCGCCTCGATCAGGACGTCGCGGCGCACCCGGTCGACGCGGGTGATCGCCTCGAGCCGCACGGACCCCCGGTTCAGCGGCACGTGGCAGTGCACCTGCCCGGCGTCCACGGTCACGGCGGGACGCGAACCCATCCGCGCGAGCGCGATGTTCCCGGACGCCATGAACGCGCAGGAGGCGGCCAGGACCAGCCCGAGCAACAGCCCGGCCACCGAGCCCAGCGCGTCGACGGTGAGCCACAGCGCGCCCGCCGCCGCCGCGAGCCAGCCGACGCCCTTCGCCCACAGCATCCAGCGCGCCGCGTCCGAGACCCTCGTGCCCACGACGCCGTCGCCCAACTCGGGAAGCTCCACGAGCCCGGACGGCAGCACCGCCGCTGGTCCGTCGTTCGTCATGCGGGCGAGTCTAGGCGTCGTTCCCGCGCCCCTGGACCGAATTGGGGACGGTTCCTGATTCGGTCCACCCACGCTCCGACACCCGGCGCGGGGACGCGGTCCGAGTGGGGACGGGTCCCAACCCGGTCCGTCCCGCGCGAGCCTGCCGGGCACTGTCAGTGCGGCCCGGCAAGATCATGGGCATGGAGTTCCTGGCATGGCTGGTGGTGGGCATCGTCGTCGGTGGCGCGGCGGTCTGGCTGGTGCTGCGCGCACAGGCGGGCACCCGACGGTCCGAACAGGGGGCGGGCGCCGCACAGGCCCGCGCCGACGCCGCGTCCGCCCGCGCCGAGGCGGCGCAGGCACGCACCGACGCCGCGCACGTCCAGCTGTCCGTCGCCGTCGCGCAGAACGACGCCGCCGAGGCACGCACCGAGCGGGCCCAGGCGATGGCCGAGCTCGCGTCCGCCCGTGCCGACACCGCCGGGGCGGTCGCCGAGCGCGACGCCGCGGTGAAGCGTGCCGCGGAGATCGCCGCCGATCGCGAGCAGCTGCTCACCCAGTTCAAGGCGCTCTCGGCCGAGACGATCGAGCGCCAGACCCGCCAGCTGGACGAGTCCGCGCAGGCCCGGCAGCAGGCCACCGACCAGTTGCTCACCCCCGTGCGCGAGAGCCTGCAGCGGTTCAACGACCGGCTCACCGAGGTGGAGAAGGAGCGGGTCGCGATGTCGGTCGACCTTCGCAACCAGGTGAGCGAGGTGCGGCTCACCGGCGAGAACCTGCGCCGGGAGACCTCCGCCCTGGTCACCGCGCTGCGCAAGCCCCAGGTGCGGGGCGCGTGGGGCGAGCTGCAGCTGAAGCGCGTCGTGGAGCTGGCCGGCCTGCGCGAGCACTGCGACTTCGTGCAGCAGGAGACCACCCGGACCACCGCGGGGGCGACGATCCGTCCCGACCTGAAGGTGACGCTGACCGAGGGCCGGTTCATCTACGTCGACTCCAAGGTGCCGCTGAGCGCGTTCCTCGACGCGTACGAGGCCGACGACGACCACGAGCGGGACCGGCTGCTGGGCGTGTTCGCGAAGAACGTGCAGAGCCACGTCGACCAGCTCTCCCACAAGGACTACTACAAGGCCGACGGTGGTGGGACGCCCGAGTTCGTGGTGCTGTTCCTGGCGAGCGAGGCGCTCGCGTCCGAGGCGTTCAACCGACTGCCGAAGCTGCTGGAGGACGCGGCGGAGAAGGCCGTGGTGATCGCCACGCCGAGCTCCCTGATCGCGATGCTGAAGACCATCGCGTACTCGTGGCGGCAGGCGGCGCTGGCCGAGTCCGCGCAGGAGGTGTTCGGACTGGGCCGCGAGCTGTACGACCGGCTCGGCACCCTGGGCAAGCACTTCGACAAGGTGGGACGCTCGCTCACCTCGGCGGTCGGCGCGTACAACGACGCGGTCGGCTCGATCGAGGGCCGCGTGTTCCCGACGGCCCGCAAGCTGCGCGACCTGAAGGTGACCGAGAAGGAACTGGCGCCGGTGAGCGCCTCCGAGGCCGCCGTGCGCCCGCTGACCAGCGCCGAGCTCGTCGAGGACGCCGCTGGTGTCGCCCCGATGATCGGCCGCACCCGCTCCGCCGACGACCTGCTCACCCGGCCCCAGCCCGGGCTGGACGACCTGCTCGGCGCCGACGAGCCTGCGCCGAGGGGCGACGCGCAGACCGCCTGACCCTCGCCATCGGCGCCTGAGGAGCTCCGCACACCGGCTCGCCGGACCGCGACACCCGTGACGGCTGGGGAGCGTCGCTGGGGCGCGGTGCCAGAATGACCCGGTGACGATCGATGCGCGCGCCGTGGACGAGGCTGCCGAGAGGCTGGCCGGCGTCATCATCCGCAGCCCCCTTCAGTTCAACGACCGGCTCAGCGCGGCGACCGGCGCCTCGGTCTGGCTGAAGCGGGAGGACCTGCAGCCGGTGCGCTCCTACAAGATCCGTGGCGCCTACAACCTGATCTCCCAGCTCGACGACGCCCGCCGGGCGACCGGTGTGGTGTGCGCGTCGGCGGGCAACCACGGCCAGGGGGTCGCGTTCGCCTGCGCGCGTCTCGGCATCCGCGGACGCATCTTCGTGCCCGCCACCACCCCGCGCCAGAAGCGAGAACGCATCCTCGCCCTCGGCGAGGGCAAGGTCGAACTGGCCGTCACCGGCGACACCTACGACGAGGCGGCCGCCGCAGCCAGGCTCGAGGCCGGCGGCACCGGCGCCACCGTCGTCCCCGCCTTCGACGACGCCCGCACCATCGTCGGCCAGGGCACGGTCGCGAAGGAGATCGTCGACCAGTTCGGCACCCCGCCGGACGTCGTGGTCGCGCCCGTGGGCGGTGGCGGCATGATCTCGGGCTGTCTGGCCTACCTGGGTGAGCGGCACCCCGGGGTCACCGTCATCGGTGCGGAGCCGGCCGGTGCGGCCTCGATGGCGGCGGCGCTCGCCGCCGGGCACCCGGTCGAGTTGTCCGAGATGGACACCTTCGTGGACGGCGCAGCCGTCCGGCGCGTCGGCGACCTCACGTTCGAGACGGTGCAGCGGTACTGTCCCGACCTCTACGCCGTGCCCGAGGGCCGGATCTGCTCGGAGATGCTCGCGCTCTACCAGACCGAGGGCATCGTCACCGAGCCCGCCGGCGCGCTCGCCGCAGCGAGCCTGGGCCTGTACCGTCCAGAACCCGGCCAGACCGTCGTCGTGATCATCTCCGGCGGCAACAACGACGTCTCCCGCTACGCCGAGATCGTCGAGCGGTCGCTGGTCTACGAGGGCCGCAAGCACTACTTCCTGGTGAACTTCCCGCAGGAGCCGGGCGCGTTGCGGCGCTTCCTCGACGAGGTGCTGGGCCCGGACGACGACATCACCCACTTCGAGTACGTGAAACGCAGCAACCGCGAGACGGGGCCTGCCCTGGTCGGCATCGAACTCGGCGACCCCGAGTCGTTCACGGACCTGCTGATGAAGATGGACGCCAGCCCGATCACCTTCGAGGTCGTCGCCTCCGACAGCCCGTTCTACCGCTTCCTCGTCTAGAGGAGCATCAGGAGCGTTCCGGCCACGATGATCGCCAGCCCGGCTGCGGCCATCCGGGTCACCCTCTCGTGCAGCACCCACACCGAGAAGCCGACGGTGAACACGATGCTCAGCTTGTCCACCGGGGCGACGACGCTCGCCGGACCGTCCTGCAGGGCCCGGAAGTAGCACAGCCAGGACGCACCGGTCGCCAACCCGGACAGCACGATGAACACCAGGTCGCGGCGCGGCATCCGCCACGGCTGTTCGCGTCCGCGTCGCGTGATCGCCACCATCAGCCACGCCATCACCAGCACCACGGCGGTGCGGATGGCCGTGCCGAGGTTCGACTCCACCCCGCCGATCCCGACCTTGCCGAGGATCGCGGTCAGGGCGGCGAACACCGCCGAGCCGATCGCCCACGGCAGCCAGTGCCAGTCACGGGACGCCGGCGACGAGGCCGCGTCCGGGGTGTCACCGGCGGCTGGCCGGACCATCAGCCAGGTGCCGAGCCCGATCAGCGCCAGGCCCGGGAGTCTCGTGGCCAGGTGGTCGGTCTCGCCGAGGAACAGCATCGCGACCAGCACCGTGAGCACCAGGCTGGAGCGGTCCACCGGCGCCACCCGGCTCACCTCGCCGAGTTGGAGGGCCCGGAAGTAGCACAGCCACGACCCCCCGGTGGCGAGCCCGGACAACACCAGGAACACCACAGTGGTCGTCGAGAGCGTGGCCAGCTGCCCCTGGGAGCCGACCAGGAAGACCATCAGCCACGCGGCGGCCAGCACGACGATCGTGCGGACGGCGGTCGCCAGCGTCGAGTCGGTGTTGCGGACGCCGATCTTGGCCAGCACCGCGGTCAGCCCGGCGAACAGCGCCGCCGCGAACGCGAACCCGAGCCACATGCCGTCCTCCCGCCCGGCAGGCTACGCCCCCGCGGCCCCCGGCACCCGGGTCCTGAGGAGCGGTGGATTCAACCCGTCCCTGACGAGCGAGCGCCCCGCCAACCGGTCCCTGAGGAGCGAGCGCTGGGGTTCCCCTATTCGGTCCCTGACGAGCGAGCGCCCCGCCAACCGGTCCCTGAGGAGCGAGCGCTGGGGTTCCCCTATTCGGTCCC
>JAXGTK010000120.1:0-8354 GCA_040774965.1 Propionicimonas sp.
GGAGAATCGGCAGGACTGTGACGGGACACGAAGGCGCAGCAACGCCAACGGTCAAGCTCCTGATCAGGCCAGTCACTCCGACCGGGCCGGGGCCGGCAACCCCGAGCGGACAAGTCCCGCGAAAGGCATCACGCCAGTCAGTCGAAGGGTCACACCCAGGATCACCGACCCACAGCCCAACACGATCAGGCTGCGAACGCCATCCTCACAGTCAGGCGAGGGCCGAGGCGAACGCCTCGCGCAGGCCGTCGTAGTCGGTGACGACCGCGAACTGCGGGAACTCCGCCACGACGTTCGCCGGGGGCCGGAAGAGGATGCCGGCGTCCGCTTCCGCGAGCATCGCCGTGTCGTTGTAGGAGTCCCCCGTCGCGACCACCCGGTAGTTGAGGTGGTGGAAGGCCCTCACTGCCGCACGCTTGGAGTCGGGCTGGCGCAGCTGGTAGCCGGTGATCCGGTCGTCGCTCACCTGGAGCCGGTGACAGAGCAGCGTGGGGTGCCCGAGCTGCGCCATCAGGGGCATCGCGAACTCGTAGAAGGTGTCGGAGAGGATCACGACCTGGAACCGGGCGCGCAGCCAGTCGAGGAACTCGGCCGCGCCGGGCATCGGGCCCATCGCGGCGATCACCTCCCGGATCACCGACAGCCGGATGCCGTGCGCGTCCAGCAGGCCGAGGCGGTGGCGCATCAGTTCGTCGTAGTCGGCGATGTCCCTGGTGGTCAGGCGCAGCCCTTCGATCCCGGTGGTCTCGGCCACCCGGATCCAGATCTCGGGCACGAGCACGCCCTCGAGGTCGAGGCAGGCCAGGTTCATCAGGAGCCCTCCACCCGCATCACCGACACGCCGGGTGCCACCTCGGGCATCCTCGCCAGCGTGGCCAGGGCGCCCTCGATCTGCGCGGCGGTGGCCCGGTGGGTCATCACGCCGAGCCGGGCCCGGTCGCCCTCGCTCTCCTGGCGGACGGCCTGCAGCGACACGTCCTGGTCGGCGAAGCAACTGGCGACCCTGGCCAGCACGCCGGGCTCGTCGTGGACGAACATCGACACGTAGTAGCGCGAGCTGACCCGTCCGGCCGGGGTGATCGAGCGGGCCGAGTACGTCGACTCGGCCGGTCCACGCGCGCCGCGGACGCGGTTGCGCGCCGCGGTGACCAGGTCGCCGAGGACGGCGGACGCGGTGGGCGAGCCGCCCGCGCCCGGGCCCATGAACATCAGCCGCCCGGCGTTGCGGGACTCGATGAACACCGCGTTGTAGGCACCGGGGATCGCCGCCAGCGGGTGCGCCAGCGGGACCATCGTCGGGTGCACGCCGACCTCGATGGTGCCGTCGTCGCTGAGCGCGCAGCGCGCGAGCAGCTTCACCACGCACCCCATCTCGGCCGCCGCCGCGATGTCCTCGCTGGTCACGCCGGTGATGCCCTCGCGGGCGACGTCCCCGAGCCGGACCCGGCTGTGGAACGCGAGGCTGGCCAGGATCGCGGCCTTCGACGCGGCGTCGTAGCCCTCGACGTCGGCGGTCGGGTCGGACTCCGCATAGCCCAGTTCCTGCGCCTCGGCGAGCACGGAGGCGAAGTCGGCGCCGTCGGTGTGCATCTTGTCGAGGATGAAATTGGTGGTGCCGTTCACGATGCCCATCACCGCGGTCACCTCGTCACCGACGAGCGACTCCCGCAGCGGCCGGATGATCGGGATCGCCCCCGCGACGGCCGCCTCGTAGTACACGTCCACCCCGGCCGCCTCGGCGGCCTCGTAGATCGTGGTGCCGTCGGAGGCCAGCAGGGCCTTGTTCGCCGTGATCACCGACGAACCGGCGCCGATCGCGGCGAGGATCAGGCTGCGGGCGGGCTCGATCCCGCCGAGCAGCTCGATGACGAGGTCGACGTCCGGCCGGCTGGCCAGCTCCATCGGGTCGTCGGTGAGCAGCGAGCGGTCGATGCCGGGCCGTTCCAGGGAGAGTCGGCGCACCGCGATGCCGACGAGTTCCAGCGGACGCCCGATCCGGGCCCGCAGGTCGTCGGCCTGCTCGATCAGCAGCCGGGCCACCTGGGAGCCGACGACGCCGCAGCCCAGCAGCGCGACCTTCAGCGGCGTGGAGTCATCCATGTCAGTCCTCGAATTCCGCGACCCCGGCGTCCAGCGCCAGAAGGTCGTCCAGGGTCTCGCGGCGCACCAGCGTGCGCACCTGTCCGTCCCGCACAGCGACCACCGGCGGCCGCGGGGTGTGATTGTAGTTGCTGGCCATCGAGCGGCTGTAGGCCCCGGACGCCGGCACGGCGAGCAGGTCGCCGATCCGCACGTCGCCGGGCAGGAACTCGTCGCGGACGAGGATGTCCCCGCCCTCGCAGTGCAGGCCCACCACGCGGGACACGACCGGCTCGGCACGGGAGGCCCGGGACGCCAGGGACGCCGAGTACTCCGCGGCGTACAGCGCCGGGCGGATGTTGTCGCTCATCCCGCCGTCCACCGACAGGTAGCGCCGGCTCATGCCTCCGCCCACGTCGACCGGTTTCACGGTGCCGACCCGGTACAGGGCCAGTCCCGCCGGCCCGACGATCGCCCGTCCCGGCTCGATCGAGATCCGCGGAGTGGCCAGGCCGAACGCACGGCACTCGTGGTCCACGATCTCGCGCAGCCCGTTCGCCAGCTCGCTCGCCGGAGCCGGGTCGTCCTCCTTGGTGTAGGCGATCCCGAAGCCGCCGCCGAGGTCGAGCTCGGCCAGTTCCAGCCCGGTGGCCTCCCTGAACTGCGCGAGCAGCTTCAGCGTGCGCCGTGCCGCCACCTCGAAGCCGTTGGTGTCGAAGATCTGGCTGCCGATGTGGGAGTGCACGCCGAGCAGTTCCAGCCGCGGGCTGTGGTGGCAGCGGAACATGCCCACCAGGGCCTGGCCGCCGCTGATCGAGAAGCCGAACTTCTGGTCCTCGTGCGCAGTGGCGATGTACTCGTGGGTGTGCGCCTCGACGCCGGTCGTGACCCGCACCATCACCTTCGCCGTGGTGTCGAGTTCCTCGCACAGGCGCTCCAGTCGCGTGATCTCGTCGGAGGAGTCGACGATGATCCGCCCCACTCCCCGCGCGAGTCCCAGCCGCAGCTCTTCCTCGGACTTGTTGTTGCCGTGCATGCCGATCCTCGCCGGCTCGAAGCCGGCCCGCAGGGCGACGGTGAGTTCGCCCAGCGTGCACACGTCCAGGCTGAGCCCCTCCTGGTCGGCCCACTGCGCGATGGTCGTGCACAGGAACGACTTGCCGGCGTAGTAGACCGTCCAGCCGTCGAACGCCGCACGCCAGTCCCGGGCGCGGGCACGGAAGTCGTCCTCGTCGATCACGTACGCCGGCGTCCCGACCTGCTCGGCGAGGTCGGTGAGCCGCACCCCGCCGACCGACACCACACCGTCCTCCTCCCGCTTCACCGTGGAGCTCCACAGCTTGGGGGTGAGCGCGTTGACGTCCTCCGGCCGGGTCAGCCACACCGGTGCCGGCGTGGTGACGTCGGCGTGGATCGAGCCCGCCACGTGCATGTGTGTCATGGCCGCAACTGTGCCAGAGACGGACGCCGCGCCGCCTCCCCGCCCGCGCATCTGGACGCGCGTCGCGCGCCGGGAGCGGCCCCGGTCACCGATGCGGTCGCCGGCGGCAGTCTTTGCTACAGTCTCCTTCGGTCCTCAATGGGCCGGGCCCCCGTAGCTCAGGGGATAGAGCACCGCCCTCCGGAGGCGGGAGCGCGCGTTCGAATCGCGCCGGGGGCGCCGCAGCAGGTCGTTCCGCAACAGCAGTCGCGGCCCCTTTCCCCCAGCGTCCCTCCAGCCTCCCGCGGTTTGGGTAGGCTGCCCGGGTGTGCGCCCGTTCCACCGGTGACGTGGCCGTGATCGCCGGGCGAATCCGTGCCGGTGATCTCACCAATTACCCATTCCTGCCACACCTCGGCGGGTACGTTCTCTGCGACGTGGCGCGTGGGTAACATCGAGCCGACGGCAGCCACCGCTGATCAGGGAAGAAGGGGATTGTGGCCCAGACGCCGCAGGACGTGAAGAACGGTGCGGACACCGGCGATTTCGGAGCCAATGACTGGCTGATCGAGGAGATGCGCGAGCAGTTCCTCGCCGATCCCGCCTCGGTTGACGCGAGCTGGATCGAGTACTTCACCCGGAACAACGGCACCGAACCGAAGGCAGCGCCAACGCCGGCCGCCACACCGGCCAGGCACGCCACGGGCGCGACACCGGTCGCCGCCGCGCCGGCCGCACCGCCCACCGCCACACCGGTACCGGCCGCGCCACCCGCCACCACACCGGTCCCGGCCGCTCCCGTCCCGGTGCCGGCCACGCCCGCGAAGGCCCAGGCCGCCCCTTCGCCCGCCCTCGAGCCGGCCCCGCGGCACTCGGTCGGCAAGCCGGACAGCCCCGGTTCGGGCCGCGGCGTCTCCCCCGACCGTCCCCGCGCGCAGGTGGCGGCCAAGGAGCAGTCCGAACCCACGCGGACGCCCCTGCGCGGCGCGCCCCTGCGCACCGCGAACAACATGGACGTGTCCCTGGCCATGCCGACCGCGACCAGCGTCCGCGACGTGCCGATGAAGCTCGCCATCGACCAGCGCCAGATGATCAACGCGCACCTCGCCCGCTCCACCGGCGGCAAAGTGTCGTTCACGCACCTGATCGGCTGGGCGATGGTCCGGGCGCTGAAGGCCGTCCCGGAGATGAACAACTCCTACGAGGTGGTCGACGGCAAGCCGATGCTGGTCAGCCCGGCGTCGATCAACCTGGGCCTCGCGATCGACATCAGCAAGGCCGACGGCACCCGCCAGCTCCTGGTCCCGAACATCAAGAACTGCGAGGACCTCGACTTCGCGCAGTTCTGGGCCGCCTACGAGGCGCTGGTGCGCAAGGCGCGCGACGGCGCGCTGGTCGTCGACGACTTCGCCGGCACGACCGCGTCCCTGACCAACCCCGGCGGGCTGGGCACCACCCACTCGGTGCCGCGGCTGATGCGCGGGCAGGGCCTGATCCTCGGCGTCGGCTCGATCGACTTCCCGCCGGAGTTCCAGGGCGCGAGCAGCACCCGGATCAACCAGCTCGGCGTCTCGAAGGTGACCACGCTCACCTCGACCTACGACCACCGGGTGATCCAGGGCGCGCAGTCCGGGGAGTTCCTGCGCTACATGCACGAACTGCTGATCGGCAAGCACGGCTTCTACGACGAGATCTTCGACTCGCTGCGGGTGCCCTACACGCCGATCCGCTGGGCGAACGACATCAGCGACGAGAAGCTCGGTGCGATCCCGCGCAGCGCGCGGATCTTCTCGCTGATCAACGCCTACCGGAACCTCGGGCACTTCATGGCCGACATCGACCCGCTCGAGTACCGGCAGCGCACCCACCCCGAACTCGCCATCGAGTACCACGGCCTCACCCTGTGGGACCTCGACCGCGAGTTCCCCGTGGGCACCTTCGGCGGCCACACCGGCGAGGTGGCGACGATGCGGGACATCCTCGCGATGCTGCGCACGTCCTACTGCCGCACGGTCGGCGTCGAGTACATGCACATCTCCGACAACGAGCAGCGCACGTGGATCCAAGAGCGGTTCGAGCGTCCCTTCGTGCCGTGGCCCCGCGAGGAGCACCTGCGGATCCTCGACAAGCTGAACGAGGCGGAGATCTTCGAGACGTTCCTGCAGACCAAGTTCGTCGGGCAGAAGCGGTTCTCCCTGGAGGGCGGCGAGTCGACGATCGTGTTCCTCGACGAACTCTGCGAGCGCGCGGCCGACTCCGGTCTCGAAGAGGTCATCATCGGCATGCCGCACCGGGGACGGCTGAACGTGCTGGCGAACATCGTCGGCAAGTCCTACAGCCAGATCTTCCGCGAGTTCCAGGGCAACTTCGACCCGCGGCTCACCCAGGGCAGCGGCGACGTGAAGTACCACCTGGGCGCCGAGGGCCAGTTCACCGCGGCGTCCGGCCGCACCATCAAGACCTCGGTCGCCGCGAACCCGTCCCACCTCGAGGCCGTGGACCCGGTCGTGGAGGGCATCGCCCGGGCCAAGATCGACCGGATCGGGAAGGTGCCCGGCTGGCCGGTGATGCCGATCCTGCTGCACGGCGACGCGGCGTTCTCCGGCCAGGGTGTGGTGTACGAGACCCTGCAGATGAGCCAGCTGCGCGCCTACAAGACCGGCGGCACCGTGCACCTCGTCGTGAACAACCAGGTGGGCTTCACCACCGCCCCGATCGAGTCCCGCTCCTCGGTCTACTCCACCGACGTCGCGAAGGCGGTCGGCGCCCCGGTCTTCCACGTGAACGGCGACGACCCCGAGGCGGTCGCGCGGGTCGCGCAGGTGGCGTTCGACTTCCGGCAGCGGTTCGGCAAGGACGTCGTGGTCGACCTGGTCTGCTACCGCCGCCGCGGGCACAACGAGGGCGACGACCCGAGCTTCACGCAGCCCCTGATGTACGACCTGATCGAGCAGAAGCGCAGCGTCCGCAAGCTGTACACCGAGGCGCTGATCGGTCGCGGCGACATCTCGACCGACGACGCGGAGGAGGTGATCGCGCGGTTCCGGGCGCGCCTCGAGGGCGTGTTCCGCGAGGTGCGCGAGGCGGCCGAGGCCGAGGACGACGGCTACCGCCGGGTGCCCTACTACCCCGCCAAGCTCGGCAAGGACCGCGGCACCGCGATCACCGAGGAGCAGATGGAGGCGGTGGCGGCAGCGCACCTCACCTTCCCCGAGGGCTTCTCCGTGCATCCGAAGGTGCTGCCACAGCTGCAGCGCAGGGCCGACAGCATCCGGCAGGGCCCGATCGACTGGTCGACCGCGGAACTGCTCGCGTTCGGCTCGCTGCTCATGGAGGGACGCCCGGTACGCCTGGTCGGCCAGGACAGCCGCCGCGGCACCTTCAGCCAGCGGTTCGCCGCCGTGATCGACCGGGTGACCAACCGGGCCTACGTGCCACTGAAGCACCTCACGCCCGACCAGGGCGGGTTCCACGTGTTCGACTCGCTGCTCAGCGAGTACGCGTCCATGGGCTTCGAGTACGGCTACTCGGTGGCCGCACCGGATGCGCTGGTGCTGTGGGAGGGCCAGTTCGGCGACTTCGCCAACGGCGCCCAGACCATCGCCGACGAGTTCATCGCCGCGGGGAACGCGAAGTGGACGCAGAAGTCCGGTGTCGTGCTGCTGCTCCCCCACGGCTACGAGGGCCAGGGGCCGGACCACTCGTCGGCCCGGATCGAGCGCTGGCTGACCCTGTGCTCGGAGGGCGCACTGGCGGTCTGCCAGCCGTCCACCCCGGCGAGCTACTTCCACCTGCTGCGCACGCACGCCTACGTGAACTGGCACCGGCCCGTGGTGATCGCCACCCCGAAGTGGATGCTGCGCTCGAAGGCCGCGGTGTCTCCCCGCTCGGAGTTCCTGCAGGGACGCTGGCAGCCGGCGATGGGCGATCCGACGATCACCGACCCGTCCGCGGTGAAGCGGATCGTGCTCTGCTCGGGCAAGATCCGCTGGGAGCTGGTGACCGCGCGCGCCGAGGCGGGCCTCGACGGCCAGGTGGCGATCATGCCGCTGGAGCGGTTGTACCCGCTGCCGGCCCGCGAGCTCGCCGCCGAACTGGCGAAGTACCCGCAGGTCAGCGACGTCCGCTGGGTGCAGGACGAGCCGGAGAACCAGGGTGCCTGGTGGTTCCTGCAGCTGCACCTGCCCGGTGCGCTCGCCGCCTTCCTTCCCGGCTACGAGCTCGACCTCACCGGGGTGACCCGGCCCGCGGCGTCCGCTCCGTCAGTGGGTTCGGTGAAGGTCCACCAGGCGCAGGAGGCCGAGCTGCTCGCCCGGGCCCTGGCCGACTGATGTACTTCACCGACCGCGGCATCGAGGAGCTCAACGACCGGCGCGGCGAGGAGGAGATCAGCTTCGCCTGGCTGTCCGAAAAGCTCAGCCTGTTCGTCGACCTGTACCCCGAGCACGAGAATGCCGTCGAGCGGCTGGCCACCTGGCTGGCGCGTCTCGACGACGAGGAGGACTGACGTGCTCACCCAGCAGGCCATCGACGCCTTCACCGCGCTCACCGGCGTGGCACCCGACGGCGTCTGGGCGGGCCCCGGACGGATCAACCTGATCGGGGAGCACACCGACTACAACGACGGCTACGTCCTGCCGTTCGCGCTGCCGCAGGCCGCCTGCGTGGCCGCGTCGGCACGCAGCGACGGCCGCTGGCGGTTCCGTTCGGTCGACCTGGACGAGACCGTCGAGGTCGGGGCGGACGGCCTCGTCCCCGGCACCCCGGGCTGGCACTCCTACCTCGCCGGAGTCGTCTGGGCGCTGCGGGAGGCGGGGCACGAGGTGGCCGGCGCCGACCTGGTGCTCACCTCGGA
>JAXGTK010000121.1:0-8317 GCA_040774965.1 Propionicimonas sp.
CCATCGAGAGTGACGCTCTCGAAGGCCGTGATCGTTGACATCGCTCTCTCCTCCGCTGACCCGCAGGGGTGCGGGTTCACAGAGATGACGATCATGTCGCCTCCGGATGGACACATTCACCAGATTGCTCGAGCTGCCGCGTCCGCGAGCTCGGGCCAACCGGCACGAACCGCCTCGGCGTGGTGGGCACCTAGGCCATGAGGTGCGCGTCGAGCCACTCGATCAGCGGGCGGTAGGCACGCCAGTCGGCCCGCACCCGCTCGACCACCTCATCGGTCCCCAGCCATTGCGGCGTCCCGTGCTCGATGGACGCGAGTATGCTGCGGTGGCGCATCAGGCCGATCCGGGGATGGCCGGGATCGACACCGCGGGGAGCCGTCTTGAGCAGGTCTCCACCGATCTCCACCTCCCGCGACTCGAGCCCGTCGACGATCCGGGCCAGCGCATTCACCGACCGGTCGGCCAGCACCTCCTCGCGGTAGGCCGCGACCTGCGCCGGCGTCGGTGCGTACCAGCCGGCACCGGTCAGCAGGCCCTGGCTGCTCACCTGCACGTAGTAGCCGACACCGGGCGACGTGGCAACCACCGCGCCCTGATGGGTCTTGTAGGGCGACTTGTCCGGAGAGAACCGCACGTCGCGGTGCGGACGGAACAGCTTGGCGTCGCCGAACTCATCGGCGAGCCCGTCGCAGATCTGCTCCACGGGTTCACGGACCGATCGCCGCCAGCGCTCCTGGTTGGCCGTCCACCAGGCGCGCTCATTGTTCTGCTCCAGCTCGGCGAAGAAGTCCACAGCGTCAACGGGGATTCCCATCGGCACACTCTCGCACCCCCCGGCCACCTCCGGAAAGGCCCGCCGGACGCACCGAACAGGTACCCTCGAAGGGCGCCGTCTGCCCCCGAGGACGGTGATGTCGTACGAAAGGCACGTGATGTTCCCCCGACTCGCGAGCCTCGCCCTCGCAGCGAGCCTCCCCCTGCTCACCGTGGCCAACCCGGCCACCCGCGCCACGGCAGCACCGTTGGTGCCCGCCCGGGCCCCTGCCGGGGTCACCGCCGTACCCGCAGCGGTCGCCCCGGCACCCAGGAACGTGATCGTCATGATCGGCGACGGGATGGGCTTCGACCAGCTCGACGCCGGCACCCTCTACCGGGACGGCACCAGCTCCGGCCAGGTCGACGTGAGCGCCACCGGCGGGCTGCTGTCCCGCGTCGCCGGCGTCCTGCCGTCCGAACTGGCCTCCAGCGACGTGCAGCTGGCGATGCGCACCACCCAGTACGGGGGCACCTACGACCCGTCCGCCGCCTGGTCGAACTTCGGCAACGTGCTCGTCAACCCCACCGACTCGGCGGCCGCGGCCACCGCGATGGCCACCGGCACCAAGACCCTCAACGGCGCCATCGGCGTCGACGTCAACGGTGCGACGCTGGAGAACCTCACCGAGTACGCGATCGCCACGGGCCGGAAGGCCGGGGTCGTGACCAGCGTCCCGTTCTCCCACGCCACGCCGGCCGGGTTCAGCGCCCACGACACCAGCCGCGACCACTACAAGGCGATCGCCCGCGACCAGCTCCGCTCGAAGCTGTCCGTGATCATGGGCGCCGGGCACCCGAAGTACACCGACGACAACCTCAGGCGGAGCGCGACGTACACCTACCTGTACAAGTCCGACTACCGACGGCTGGTTCGCGGCACGTCCGGGTTCACCTACCTCAGCTCGAAGAAGCGGTTCACGGCCCTCACGAAGGGAAGCACGCCCAAGCGCGTGTTCGGACTCGCCCGGGTGGCGACGACCCTGCAGGAGAAGCGCAGCGGCTCCACGAGCGAACCGGGCACGAAACGGAACGCCGTGCCGTCCCTGGCGACCATGGCCAGGGGCGCGCTCAACGTGCTCGACCGCGACCCCGACGGCCTGTTCCTGATGGTCGAGGGCGGTGCGATCGACTGGGCGAACCACGCCAACGAGAAGGGGCGGCTCGTCGAGGAGGTCGACGACTTCCTGCACGCCGTCAGCGCCGTCAACACCTGGGTGGAGACCCACTCCTCGTGGGACGAGACGCTGCTGGTCGTCACCGCGGACCACGAGTCCGGCTACCTCACGGGCGTGGGCTCGAATCCGGACTGGACCGCGATCACCGGCACAGCGGGTAGCGTCCCGTCCATGACCTTCCACTCGAACGGGCACACCCGGCAGCTGGTGCCGCTCTTCGCCCACGGCGCAGGTGCTTCTGTGTTCACCGGCGAGGTCGTGGGCGACGACCCGGTGCGCGGCGCCTACCTCGACAACACCTCGATCGCCGCCGTGGTGGAGCGACTGTGGTCGTGACGCCGCCCTGGCGCCGGTACGTCGCGATCGGCGACTCGCTCACCGAGGGGCTGGAGGACCGCGACGCGACGGGCGCGCCGATCGGCTGGGCGGACCGGCTCGCCCAGGCCCTCGCCGACCGCGCCGGCGAACCGGTCCGGTACGCGAACCTCGCCATCCGCGGACGCCTGCTGCAGCCGATCCTCGACGAGCAGGTCGAGCCGGCGCTCGCGCTGCAGCCCGACCTGGTCTCGCTGTGGGGCGGCGGCAACGACGTGCTGCGTCCGGGCGCGGACCCGGACGCGCTCACCGCGGCCATCGAGGAGGCGGTCGTGAAGTTCCGCTCGATCGGTGCCGACGTCCTGGTCGGGCTCGGCTTCGACGCGAAGGACTCGCCGGTGATCAGCCTCACCCGCAAGCGCGTCGCGGTCTACAACATGAACCTGGTCAGCATGGCCGCCCGGAACGGCGCGCACGTGGTGAACACCTGGGGCCTGCGCTCCCTGCACGACTGGCGGATGTGGTACGACGACCGGCTGCACCTGAACTCGCTCGGGCACGCCCGCGTGGCGCAGGCCGCGCTGGTCGCCCTCGGCCTCGAGCCCGACTCCCCCGACTGGGACGAGCCGCTGCCGCCCGCGCCGGTGATGAACCGGAGCGAGCGCCGTGACTGGAACATCGTCTGGGCCCGCGAACACCTCGCCCCCTGGGTCGGCCGCCGGATCCGGCGAACCTCCTCGGGCGACGGACGCAGCGCGAAGCAGCCCACCTACCGCGAGGTGGCGCCGCACGCCTGACCGCAAGATGGACCGCGATCTCCGAGATGGCGAACCCGTTCAGCTTGCGTGGTCGAGGACGCTCGGCCCTCGGCGAGCCTTCCCCAGGATGGTGACCTGCTTCGGCACCGCGACGGGTCTCGTTGCCGTAGTCCACCGCGTCCCGTGGCGTCGAACCTGAGCCGCTCCTGTGACTTGGCACAATGGGCGCATGCCGACCACCCTGAGCAGGCCCGCGCAGCCTGCGTCCCTGACCCGGACCGAACGACTGCGCCTGTGGACGGCGATCCGGGTGGGTGACGTCGCGGCGCTCGCGTCCCGGCTGGCCGGACGCGGCTCGGGTGCGTCCATCCGGGGCCAGGTGCTCACCCGACTCGACCCGGACGCCTTCGCCGACCTGCTGCAGGGACGACGTGTGCTCGCGGTCTCGGGCACCAACGGCAAGACCACCACCACCCACCTGCTGGCCGCAGCGGTGCGCGCCGGGCTCGGCGACAACGCCCACCGGCTGGTCACCAACGCCGACGGCGCGAACCTGCACTACGGCATCGCGTCCGCGCTCAGCCAGCGGCCGAAGGCCGACATCGCGGTACTCGAGACCGACGAGCGCGTGGTCTCCGACATGATCGCCCACGCCCGCCCCGAGGTGCTGGTGCTGCTCAACTTCAGCCGCGACCAGCTCGACCGCCACCACGAGATCAAGGCGCTCGGACGGTCCTGGCGGACCGCCCTCGAGGCCGCCGGCGACCTCGGCCCCACGATCGTCGCGAACGCCTGCGACCCTCTCGTGGTGTGGTCGGCCGGCACCGCGTCGAACGTGGTCTGGGTGGAGACCGCCACCGTGTGGAACGCGGACGGCGCGCTGTGCCAGGCGTGCGGGACGGTGCTGCGCCGCGTCCCCGCCGACGGACGGGAGCGCTGGGACTGCCCCGGCTGTGCGCTCACCCAACCCGCCGCCGACTACCGGGTGGACGGCGACCACATCGTGCTGCCGAGCGGGAAGATGGTGCACCCCGACCTGCAGGTGCCCGGGTCGTTCAACGTCTCCAACGCGGCCTGCGCGCTCGCCGCCGCCGTCGAGTTCGGCGTCCCGGTGCCCGAGGCGCTGGCCGGCATGCACACGGTCACCTCCCCCGCCGGACGGTTCGCCACCACCCACTTCGGACGCACCCGCGCGCGGCTCCTGCTCGCCAAGAACCCCGCGGGCTGGGCCGAGGCGCTGCCGCTGGCCACGTCCGACCCGGTGATCCTGGCGATCGACTCGGTGGCCGCGGACGGCAAGGACGTGTCCTGGTTGTGGGACGTGGAGTACGAGCAACTGGCCGGGCGGCGGGTGGTCTGCACGGGCCCGCGGGCGCAGGACCTGGCCGTCCGGCTGAGCTACGCGGGGGTGGAGCACGAGATCGAACCCGACCTGCGGGCGGCGCTGGGCGAGCGGGACATGCCGGTGGACGTGATCGCCACCTACACCCCGTTCCAGAGGCTCCTGAAGATGGCGGGGCTGCGATGAAGCCGGTCGAGATCGTCCTGGTCTACCAGTCGCTGCTGGGCATCTACGGCGACCGGGGCAACGCGATGGTGCTGCGGCAGCGACTCGCGTGGCGCGGCATCGAGGCGACCCTCACCGAGGTCGACCCGGGCGACGAGGTGCCGTCCACGGGCGCGGTGTACCTGCTCGGCGGCGGCGAGGACGCGGCCCAGATCTCGGCGGTGAAAGCGCTGAAGGCCGACGGCCACCTGTTCGACGCGATCGACGGCGGCGCCGTCCTGTTCGCGGTCTGCGCGGGCTACCAGATCGTGGGCAGGACCTTCACGGTGGGCGAGCACGATGAGGTGATCGAGGGCCTCGGGTTGCTCGACGTGAACACCCGCCGCGGCCCGGAGCGTGCGGTCGGTGAGGTGCTGAGCGCGTGGACGCGTCCGGACGGCACGGAGAGCCTGATCACCGGTTTCGAGAACCACGGCGGCTTCACCTCCCTCGGCCCGGACACCGAGCCGCTCGCGCGGATGGAGATCGGGGTCGGCAACTGTGGCGACGGCACCGACGGAGCCGTCCAGGGCAACGTGCTGGGCATCTACCCGCACGGCCCGATCCTGGCCCGCAACCCCGAACTCGCGGACCACCTGCTGGAGCGCGCGCTGGGCCACGAGCTGGCCCCGCTGCCCAACCCCGAGCTGGACGAGCTCCGCCGCCAGCGCATCGCCGCCGTCCGGAGGTCCGGCCTGCGCCGCTGACCGGACCGGATCAGAACCGTCCTCCTCTCGACGCTACGTTCCGGTCGAGGACGCTACCCGGCGCCGCGTAGCGCCGCGGCCCGGACGTAGCGTCGCATGGGGGTCAGGCGGTGAGGCCGCCGAAGAAGATGTCCAGCAGGTCGGTGATCGTGTCGGCGTCGGCGGTGGCACCGGCGCCGGGCGGAGCGAAGAACGGGTAGAGCATGCCGAGCAGCACCCAGACCACCAGGGACGGGTCCTTCGCGACGAACTCGCCGGACGCCGCTCCGTCCCCGACGACCTGTTGCAGCGGGCCGATGAACCGGTCACGGTAGGCGGCGCCGAAGGACGCACGCTGCTCGGGCTCGAGCTGGCCGACGTCGTGCATGGCCAGCCGCATGATCGCCCGGCGCTCCGCGGGCAGCGCGAACAGCTGCTGGACCAGCCAGCGCAGCCGCGCCTCGCCGGCGCCGTGCCCGGCGCTGGCCTCGACGACCCCTGCGATCTCTTCGAGGTAGCCGGTGAAGATCGCGTTCAGCACGTCCGACTTGCCGGAGAAGTGGTAGTACAGCGCCGCCTTGGTGATATCGCACGCCTCCGCGATCTCACGCATCGCCACGCCCTCGTAGCCGCGGGCGACGAACAGACCGGTCGCCGTGGCGAGGATCCGCTCACGCATGGGCCGCCGCCTGCTGGTCGTGCCCGCTGTCCTCGGCGGGACGGGCCTCGTCCGCCTGCGACTTCAGGAACAGCGCGGCGACCAGGAGCAGGACAGAGAGCACACCGACCATGGCGAACGCCTCGTCGTAGCCGGCCGCACCCACCGAGGACGCCGCCACCGCGCCCACCACGGCACTCCCCAGCAGTTGGCCCGTGCTGGTGAAGGTCGTGACCAGCCCCTGCGCGGCCGACCGCTCCGCCGCGGTGGTCTCGTTCAGCGTCACATACCGGACGGGGGCCCCGAGCAACGCGGACAGGCCCAGGCCGATCAGCAGCCCGGAGACGATGAACATCGCCAGCGAGGACGCGGTCCGGCTGAGCAGGAACATGCCGACGGCCAGCACGGCCACGCCGGCGACGATCACCGTCCGGGAGCCGAGCCGGTCGAGCAGGCGTCCGGCCAGCGGGGAGCCGACCGCCATCGCGGCCACCACCGGCATCAGCAGGTAGCTGCCGACCGAGGCGGAGACGCCGAGCGACACCACGGCGAGGGTCGGCATGAAGACCAGGCTGGCCTCGCCCAGGCCGGCGCCCGCGGTGAGCAGGAAGCCGAGCCACAACTGGCGGCGCCCGAACAGGGCCACCGGGAACACCGGGTTGGCCGCATTCCGCTCCACCCGTACCAGCACCAGCCAGCCGACGACCGAGAGCAGCAGCCACGGCCACACGTCCAGGCTGATCAGGCTCGCCCAGAAGTCGCCCGTGTCGATCGCGCCGAGGCCGTAGGCGAGCGGACCGAGCGCGACCGCGAGGGCCGCCATGCCGGCCCAGTCGAACCCGCCGGCGTCCGCCACCTTCTGGTGCGGCAGCAGCCGCCAGGCCAGCACGGCCACGACCACCGCGACCGGCAGGTTGATCAGGAACAGCCACTGCCAGCCGAACGGGAGCAGAACGCCGCCGAGGATCGGGCCGATGATGAACGCCAGCCCGAACACCGCGCCGATCATGCCGAGCGCTCCGCCGCGCTTCTCGGGCGGGAAGGTGTCGCCGATCACGGCGCTGGCGACGGGGAAGATGCCGCCGGCACCCAGGCCCTGCACCGCGCGTCCGAGCAGCAGCAGCCAGAACGCGCCCGCCCCGTGGGAGGACGCCACCACCAGCGAACCTGCGGCGAACAGCGCCACGTCGAGGATGTAGATCGCGCGCCGGCCGAAGAAGTCGCTGAGCTTGGCCATCAGCGGCGTGCCGATCAGGTTCGCGAGCACGTAGGCGCTGAACACCCACGACACCGACCGGGCGTCCAGCCCGAACTCGGTCCTGATCGCGGGCAGGGCCGGCCCCACGATCGCGATGTCGAGTGCCCCCATCAGCACGCCCACGAACAGGACGCCGAGGAGGCGGTTGCGCTGTTTGTCGTTCACCATGCTCCTTACTTACCGGTCGGTAAGCAGTGTAACGCGCCCGATCAAGTGCGTATTCCCCCGCCTCCCGAACGCGCGCAGGATCACTACATGCGCATCGCGGTGCTGGGTACGGGAATGGTCGGACAGTCGCTGGCGGGCGGTCTCGCCCGACTCGGGCACGAGGTGGTCGTCGGCACCCGCGACCCACAGGCGTCGATGGCCCGGCTGGACGAGGGCGGTTTCGGCACGTGGGCGGCCGCGCACGCCGAGGTCCGGGTCGCGACGTTCGCGGACGCGACCGAGGGCGCCGACCTCGTGGTCAACGCCCTGTCCGGGGACGCGTCCGTGGAGGGCGTCGGTGCCGCCTCGATCGCCGACGGCACCGTGGTGCTCGACGTCGCAAACCCGCTGGACACCAGCCACGGCATGCCGCCCAGCCTGTTCGTGGCGAACACGGATTCCCTCGGTGAGGTGCTGCAGCGGAGGTTCCCGACCCTGCGGGTGGTGAAGAGCCTGAACACCATGACCGCACCCCTGATGGTGGCGCCACGGGAACTGGCGGACGGGGACTTCAGCACCTTCGTCTGCGGGGACGACGCGGACGCGAAAACGCTGGTCACCGGCCTTCTCGCGGACCTCGGCCACCGCGACGTGATCGACCTCGGCGACATCACCGCCTCCCGCGGCGTCGAGGCGATGATGCTGGTCTGGCTGCGCCTGTGGGGCGTCGTGGGCAGCCCGATGTTCACCTACAGGATCGTGCGCTGAACGTCGGCGAGCACCACGCCCGAACCACCCCACGGCGGTGAGCACCACACCCCACCACACGGGGACCAGCGCAACACCCCACCCGCCCCCTGAGGAACGAGCACCACACCCCACCCGCCCCCTGAGGAACGAGCGCCACACCCCACCCGCCCCCTGAGGAACGAGCGCCACACCCCACCCGCCCCCTGAG
>JAXGTK010000122.1:0-8311 GCA_040774965.1 Propionicimonas sp.
CTAGCCGATCACGTCACGCGGCCCGTGTCCACCCACCCAACCCCCGAACCCCGCCGGTTCCGTCGAACGCCACGACCCAGGTGGAGGCGTACGCCCGAAACGGAGGCGTTCGGCGGGAGAGCGGGATCAGGACGCGGACGCGAGCAGGGCCTCCTCGGCAGCCCTGGTCCAGCGTCCGTCGGTCATCGCGGCGGCCACGGCCGGCAGCTTGTCGGCGAGCTCGTCGAGCCGGGTCAGGCCGAGGTCGTGCAGCATCGGGTAGACCATGATCTTGCCGCCGGAGGTGCGGTTGTTCACGCTCTCCAGCGCTTCCGCCACCCCGGCCATGCCGGTCACGGCCCACAGCGACACGTTCGTGTCGAGCTGGCCCGACTCCACCTTGGACAGCATCGCCTTCATGTCCTGGATGCGCGAGCCGGAGGTGCCCACCATGTACACGCCGCGGGACGCGACCGCGTCCAGGTCGATCGGTGCCATCGTGCCGATCGCGAAACCCGCGAAGGCGTTCACGATGCCGCCCTCGCTGGCCAGTTCCACAGCCTGCGCGATCAGCGCGGGCGCCGGCACCATCACCGCGACGTAGCTGTAGCCGGGCTCCAGCGGCTCGGTGCGCGAGTTCCGGACGCTGACAGGCACGCCCTGCGCGGCCGCCACCGGGGCGAGCACGGACTCCAGGTGCGCGAGCCGCGCGTCGTCGACGTCCACCGCGTCCATCCGGATCCCGGGGACGCCGGAGACCGCGGTGCGGATCGTGTGCATCAGGCCCATCGGTCCGGCTGCACCCACGATCGCGACGTTGTCGCCCTCACGCACCTCGCACTGCGCCGGGATCTTCGCGTAGCCCTCGGCCGCCGAGTCGCCGGTCGTGCCGACGTAGCGGATCAGGTCGTAGTGCACGCGGCCGACGTCCACCGGCACCGGGGCGCCGATCGGGGTGCCGCCGAGCACCAGGTCGAGCACGCCGAACGGCTTCAGCAGCGGCCCGAGCTTCTCGATCGTCGCCGCCTCGGAGCCGAAGTAGACGATGTCGTCGAAGGTCGGCCCGGCGAGAGCATCGAGGTCCGCGGCCACGATCGGGGCACCGACGGACGCGGGGTCCGCCGCACCCACCACGGACACCGAGGCCGGCGCGTGCGCGGCCACCAGTTCGGCCAGCCCGGCCGCCTGGCGTCCGGCGGCCACCACGACGAGCAGCCGGCCGCCGTCGAGCAGGTGCTGCCGCTCGCCCCAGGCGTAGGCGGCCTCGACGCAGGCCCACGGCTCGATCAGGGCGATCGCGGACGCCGAGGGGCCCTCGCTGACCGGGATCAGGAACCGCTCGCCGGTGTCCGGGTCCATCAGCATCCGCTCGTCGAGCACCACGTACTCCTGCAGCGCGCCCTCGAAGTTGTAGCCGAAAGCGGCGTTCGAGCTGGCGGTGGGCAGGTGGCGGTAGTCGGTCTCGACCAGCACCCGCTCCCCCACCCGGTGGTGCTTCACCTCGGAGCCGACGGCGACGATCCGTCCGACCGGCTCGTGGCCGGGCACCGCCGGCACGTCGCCGGGGCGGTAGCTCGGGATCTGCGCCAGCGCCACCGCGTCCAGCCCGCTGAGCACCTCGCTCTTGCGCGGGTGGTTCGTGAAGGCGTGCAGCAGCTTGGTGTCGGAGAAGCAGATCCCGCAGGCCTCCGGCTTCAGCAGCAGCTGGGTCGGGCCGAGCGGGTACATCTCCTTGGCCTCGTTGTGCACCACCTGGTCCGCGCCCACGAACTGGATCGCGTGCTGGGTGGCCGGGAATTCCTGGGTCACGGTTTCTCCTTCAGTTCAGCATGTTCTGGCCGCCGGTGACCGGCACGGCCTGCCCGGTCTCGTAGGCCTGGTCGACGATGTAGTACACGGCCTTGGCCAGGTCGGACGGCGTGCAGCCGCGGCCCATCGGCACCTTGGCCTCGTAGAAGGCACGGACGTCCGCCACGGTCTGCGCGCCGGGCACCTTGCCCGCCCGCAGGTACTGCACGAACAGGCCGCGCTCGGGGTCCATCCACAGCGGCCCGTCCAGGTAGTTGCCCGGGCAGATCGCGTTCACCTTGACGCCGTACTCGATCAGTTCGAGGGCGAAGCTCTGGGTGAGCCCGATCCCGCCGAACTTGGAGCCGGCGTAGGCGAAGTTCCGCTTCGAACCCTCCAGGCCCGACTTGGAGTTGATCTCGATGATGTCGAACAACTGCTCCGGCCGGGCGGCGTGCTGGGCGGCCAGGATCGGGGCGACCGCCCGGACGCCGAGGAAGTAGCCGCGGTAGTTCACGTTCGTGACCAGGTCGAAGTCGGCCACCGGCTGGGTCATCACGCCCTCGGCCCGCAGCACGCCGGCGTTGGAGACGAACACGTCCAGCCCGCCGTAGATCGCGACCACCTCGGCCACGGCGTCGAGTTGGGACTGCTCGTCGGACACGCTCACCCTCACCGCGACCGCCCGGCCGGGCCCGTACTGCGCGCTCAGCTCGGCGGCGTTGGCCTGCGCCAGTTCGACGTTCAGGTCGGCGAGAACCACCTGGGCGCCCTCGGCGAGCAGCTCGGTGGTGATCCCCAGCCCGAAGCCCTGGGCAGCGCCGGTGACCATGACGACCTTGCCGTCCATGCGGCCGGAGCGGGCGGACGCCGCCACGGACTGGCGGTAGCTCTCCGCCTCCCAGTTCTCGATGAAGCCGCGTTCGGCGGCGTCCAGGCAACGGACGGTGCCGATCCGGTTCGCGTCCCTGGCCACCCGCAGGGCGTCGGTGAACGTGGCCAGCGCGGTCCGCGCGGCGGCCAGGTCGGCCCCCGCGCCGAAGGCGACCACGCCCGGGACCACGGCGACCACCGGGTCCTTGCCGTGCACCTCGCGGTAGGCGGAGACCGCCGCGGTGACGGACGCCGCGTCGGCGGACGCGTCGAGCACGAGCGGCAGCGAGCCGCTGTACACGATCTGGTCGGGGATCAGCGGCCCGTCGGCCAGCAGCGCCGCACCGGCCGCGGTGGTGGTGACCGCACGGACGAGGTCGGAGGAGTCGGAGGTGACCACGGCCAGCCGGCCGGCCGTGCCGAGCAACCCGCGCAGCGTGGGGGCCACGACGTTCCGCAGGGCGGCGAGGGCCGGCTCGTCCACCGCGGGGGCCGGCGCGGCCACCGCTCCCGCCTCGATCGCCGCGGCGATGGTGGCGGTGAGCCGCTCGGCGCGCCCGGTGAGCTCGGCGGCCGAGTTGCCGGAGACGATGATGCCGTGGTTGCCCAGCAGCGTGATGCCGGGCGCGGGACGGCCCGTCCGCGCGGTGTAGGCGTCCCGGACCTGCTCCACCTTGCGGGCCAGCGGGACGCCCGGATCGGTGTAGGGCACGAAGACAGCCTCGTCGCCGAACAGCCGCTCGACCAGCGCCGCGGCGTCGGTGTTGCAGGTGAGCGCGTTCGCGACCAGCGGGTGCGTGTGCAGCACCAGCGCGTCGGGGATCAGCGCGTGGAACAGGATCTCCACACTCGGCCGACGCCCACCGGGAGCGTCCACGAGCGCCTTCGCCGCGGCGGCCTGCACCGGGTCGCCCTCGACGGGTTCGTCGCTGTGCAGCGCGTCGAGCAGGACGTCGTTGCGCAGCCCGACCAGGTCGGCGTCGGCCAGGGTGGCCAGCGGCACGCCGCTCGGCTTGATCCGCAGCACGCCGTCCACCTTCACCGAGGCGTTGCCGCCGCCGGCGCGGGAGTACTCGGGGTCGGCGCCGAAGGCGTTCGCGACCTGGATCAGTTCCGTGACGAGGCTCACCGGTTCTCCTTCTTGATCAGTGCGCTGCCGATCCCGACCAGGACGGCGGTCGGCACGTGGGTCCGCGCGCCGGTGCGGTCGACGTAGCCGGGACGACCCGCGGCCACCTCGTGCTGGTGGGCGGCGACCACGCAGGTGGCCTCCCAGAACGCCTTCCGCGCGTAGGCCGAGACCGGCCCGTCCGCGCAGGCGACCTCGATCGGGATCCGGTCGAGTGTGTTGTGCTCGGTGCCGGCCATCACGACCATGCCTGCGTCGGTGAAAGCCTTCACGTAGGCGTCCACGCAGTCGCTGGTGTTGCGTACCGGGATCAGCTCGGCGGCGTGGATGCCCCGTTCGACGAGCTGGGCGGCCAGGCGCTCGGCCGGGTCCTCGAACGGGCAGACCGGGGTGGTGCCGTCCGCGAGGGTCGGGTACGTCGGGATGCCGTCCATCTCGAGCACGTAGCGGTAGGCGTCGGTGAAGCTGAGCGGCACCTCGGCCACGAAGCCCGGCGTGCCCGCCTTGATCAGCCGCGAACGCAGCTCCCCCTGCAGGGCGACCGCGTCGTCGATGTCGACGGTCGAGGGTCCCCCGTACGCACGCTCGAGGACGGCGGCCCGCTCGGCCCTCGGCAGGTCGGCCAGCACCCGCTGGAAGGCCATCGCGACGTGCCGCTCCTGCAGTGAGACCCATTCGACCGGGACTCCCGCGGCGCTCGCCACGTCGAACGCGATCACCTCGGCGGTGAGCCCGGTGTCCAGGCCGCTGGTCAGGAACCAGTCGGCGATCCGCGCGACCATCGCGGCGGCGCGCTCGTCGTTCCCGGAGCGGATCGACCCGGCGATCCGCGCGGCGACCTCGGACTTGCGCTTGAAGGGCGCGATGCCCTTGCCACACAGGTACATCCGGCCGGGGTTGGCGGGATCGTTCACCCGGATACCCGCGGCGGCGAGGTCGTCGTCCAGGGTGATGAACTCCAGCCCGTACAGAGCGACGATGCCGGCGGCCGCGGCCTGCTCGGCGAAGCGTGCGTACACCTGCTGGTCGAAGAAGTTCGAGATGCCCACCGCCCCGGCGCCCTCGCGCCCGGCCGCGTCGATCGCGTCGGCCACCGTGCCGAACGCGGAGAAGTTGGGGGGGAAGTGGACGTGGGTGTTGACCACGGGGAACGCGTCCCCGGCCGCCTCCCGGACCTCGCTGTCGCTCATCTGCGGTACCTGTCGTAGGTTGTCGTGACGGCCTCCGCGCCGTCGATTGGAACGATTCAAGAGCGTAGCATCAAACCTCGCTCCGCGACACCACCGGACCAGGCCCGCCCGGACCGGCGAACCGAAATCGATCTCAGATTGGTCACGATTCCGGTGGTTCGCGTGACAAGTATCCGCTACGGTCCCTACCATACAGAAATCGATTTCTAGACGGAGGCAACGATGCTCCTCAATCTGGATCCGGTTCTCACTGGTCGCATGCTGATGGCGCTGGACGAGATGGGACACGGTGACGCGGTCGTCATCGCGGACGCCCATTTCACGGCGGCGAAGCTGGCCAGGAAGCAGCTGATCGATCTGCCCGGGCTGACGTCCCCACGCGTCCTGGCAGCCATCCGCTCGGTGGTCGTTCCCGACACCTACGCGCCCTCGCTCGAACTGATGGAGTGCCCCGACGGGGTGCTCCCCGTGCAGTCCGAACTGATCGCCGCGGCCCGCCTCGACGGCGCCGGGTACCGGATGATCGAGCGCTTCGCGTTCTACGACCTCGCCAAGGACGCCGAACTGATCATCCGTACGGGCGAGACCCGGATCTACGGCAACGCGATCTTCCACAAGGGCGTCACGCCCGTCCCCGACCCGGAGGGACGCCCATGACGGCCCTTGAGACCGCGCCGGTCGCCGGCGCACACGACCCGACACTGCTGCTGCAGGTCGAGGGAGTGGACAAGAGCTTCCCGGGTGTGAAGGCACTCGAGGGCATGCGCTTCGACCTGCGCAAGGGCGAGGTGCTCGGGCTGGTCGGCGAGAACGGTGCCGGCAAGTCCACCCTGATGAAGCTGCTCACCGGCATCTACACCCGCGAGAACGGCGACTTCTGGCTGTCCGGCGAGCCGCTGCACGTGACCACGCCGAAGGAGGCGCAGGAGGCCGGGCTGTCGATCATCCACCAGGAGTTGAACCTGGTGCCGCACCTGAGCGTCGCGGAGAACATCTGGCTGGGCCGCGAGCCCGTCTCCGGCGGGTTCTTCACCCGGCCGGGCGAGCAGGTCCGGGAGACCCGCGAACTGCTCGAGCGCCTGGGCATGAACATCGACGCGAGAGCGATCGTCTCCAACCTGAGCGTCGCCCAGCAGCAGATGGTGGAGATCGCCAAGGCGCTGTCGTTCCGGTCCACCAAGGTCCTGATCATGGACGAGCCCACCGCGGCCCTGAACGACGCCGAGGTCGACCAGCTCTTCGAGCTGATCCGGCGGTTCATCACCCCGGAGACCGGCGTCGTCTACATCTCCCACCGGATGGGCGAGCTCAAGCGGATCGCCGACCGGATCACGGTGATCCGGGACGGGCACTACATCGACACCATGCCGATGGCCGAGACCTCGCTGGACGAGGTGATCTCGAAGATGGTCGGACGCGCGATCAACACCGGCGCGAAGCCGGAGAACGTCCGCGACGACCGCCCGGTGGTGCTGAGCGTGTCGAACCTGTCCACCAAGGCCCTGCTGAAGGACGTCACGTTCGACCTGCACCGCGGCGAGGTGCTCGGCTTCGCCGGCCTGATGGGGGCCGGGCGCACCGAAGTGGCCCGGGCGGTCGTCGGCGCCGACCCGATCACGTCCGGCGAGATCGTCCTGAACAGCAACCCGGTGAGCATCCACTCCCCCGCGAAGGCGGCCGACCTCGGCATCGGCTACCTGTCCGAGGACCGCAAGCGGCTCGGCCTGATGCTGCCGCTGTCGGTGGCGCACAACATCGCGATCAGCTCGATGGGCACCAAGTTCACCTCCGGCCCGTTCGTCAAGGACAAGGCCATGAAGGAGGCCGCCGAGGCCAGCCGCAAGCTGCTCAACATCAAGACCCCGAGCGTGAACCAACTGGTCAAGTACCTCTCCGGTGGCAACCAGCAGAAGGCGATCATCGCCCGGTGGCTGGTCAAGGACTGCGACATCCTGATCTTCGACGAGCCCACCCGCGGCATCGACGTGGGTGCCAAGGAGGAGATCTACCAGCTGCTCAACAAGCTGGCCGAGCAGGGGAAGTCGATCATCATGATCTCCTCCGAGCTCCCCGAGGTGCTCCGCATGTCCCACCGCATCGTGGTGATGGCGGACGGCCGGATCACCGGCATCCTCCGTGCTGACGAGGCCAGCCAGGAGTCGATCATGCACCTCGCCACCCACCGCGCCGACACCGTCCGAACGACCGAGACCGAGAAAGCAGAACAGTGATGTCCTCCTCCGATACCTCCACCCAGGAAGCCTCCGCCGGACGCTCCTGGCTGAGCGGGCTGCGCAACCAGGTGCAGCAGCTCTTCGCGTTCCTCGGCCTGATCCTGATCTTCGTCGTCTTCTCGATCGCCCAGCCGCAGGTGTTCCCGACCTACTCGAACATCACCGGCAACATCCTGTTCTCCGCCGTCGTGATCGGCCTGCTCGCACTCGGCGCCACCCTCGTGATCATCACCAGCGGGATCGACCTGTCGGTGGGCACCGGCATGACGCTGTGCGCGGTGATGTCGGCGACCTTCATGGTCACCTGGGGCCTGCCGGTCTGGCTGGGCCTGATCCTGACCCTGCTGTTCGGCGCGCTGATCGGCTTCATCAACGGCACCAACGTCGCGATCCTGGGCCTGCCGCCGTTCATCGCGACCCTGGCCATGATGCTGATCGCGCAGGGCCTGGCCCTGGTCATCTCGAACGCCGCGCCGATCTACTTCGACGCCACCGGCGCCCACGCGGCCTTCATCTGGCTGTCCACCGGCAACCTGATCCCGCATTTCCCCAACGCCGTGATCGTGTTCCTGCTGGCCGCCATCGTGGCCTACATCCTGCTGAGCAAGACCCTGCTGGGCCGCTACGACATCTCGATCGGCTCCAACATCGAGGCGACCGCACTCTCCGGCATCAACACCCGCAAGTGGCTGATCATCATCTACGCCGTCGCCGGGGTGTTCACCGCGCTGGGCGGCATCATGATCTCGGCCCGGCGGGGCTCCGCCCCGCCCGCGACCGGAGCCGGCTACGAACTCCAGGCGATCGCCGCGGTCGTGATCGGCGGCACCTCGCTCTCCGGCGGCAAGGGCACGATCGTGGGCACCGTGATCGGCGCCCTGATCATCGCCGTGATCAACAACGGCCTCCAGATCATGTCGGTCCGCCAGGAGTGGCAGAACGTGATCCTCGGCCTCGTCATCCTGATCGTCGTGTTCATCGACCAGTTCCGCTCGCGGCGACTGGCCACGTCCTAGACCCCACCCCCCCCCCCAAAAACCCCCCCAACCCCACCAAGGACAAACAAAGCGGCAGAGTTCACTAGGCCACGCGGCCCGCGGCGGCGCGGCCGCGGTGAC
>JAXGTK010000123.1:0-8268 GCA_040774965.1 Propionicimonas sp.
CGCCCGCTGCCTGAACTGCGCCGAGGGCCCCACCCCGACGCCGTGCGGGCAGTGCCAGTCCTGCCGCGACCTGGCCCGGGGCGGGCCGGGCAGCATCGACGTGATCGAGATCGACGCGGCGTCCCACGGCGGTGTCGACGACGCCCGCGAGCTGCGCGAGCGGGCCTTCTTCGCCCCCGTCCACAGCCGCTACAAGATCTACATCATCGACGAGGCGCACATGGTGACGCCGCAGGGTTTCAACGCCCTGCTCAAGGTCGTCGAGGAGCCGCCGCCGCACGTCCGGTTCGTGTTCGCCACCACCGAGCCCGACAAGGTGCTGGGCACCATCCGCTCGCGCACCCACCACTACCCGTTCCGGCTGGTTCCGCCGAAGACGCTGTCGGCGTACCTGGCCACACTGTGCGAGGCCGAGGGCATCGCCGTCGAGCCGGCCGTGCTGCCGCTGGTCGTGCGCGCGGGCGCAGGCTCCGTGCGCGACTCGCTGTCCGTGCTCGACCAGCTGCTCGGCGGAGCCGGCGAGGACGGCGTGAGCTACGCGCAGGCCACCGCCCTGCTCGGCTACACCCCCGACACCCTGCTCGACGAGATCGTGGACGCCTTCGCCGCCGGCGACGCGCAGGGCGTGTTCGCCGCGGTCGACAAGGTGATCGAGGTCGGCCAGGATCCCCGCCGCTTCGCCGAGGACCTGCTCCGCCGGCTGCGTGACCTGATCATCGTGGCCGCCGTGCCCGAGGCGCTGAGCAGCGGCCTGGTGGACGTCGCCGGCGACCAGGCCGAGCGGCTCACCGCCCAGGCCACCGCGATGGGCCCCGGCGAGCTGACCCGGGCCGCCGAGGTGATCGCTGTGGGCCTCACCGAGATGCGCGGCACCACCGCCCCGCGGCTGCACCTCGAGTTGATGTGCGCCCGCGTCCTGCTGCCGGGCGCCGACGTCGACGGACGCGGCGTCCATGCCCGCCTCGACCGCCTCGAGCGCCGCCTCACCATGGGCGTGCCGGAAGGCGACGCGCCAACCGTTCCGACAGGACGGACGGCCCCCGCGGAGGCAACTCCCGCTCCCCCACCGGCTCCCACGCGACCGGCGAGGAAAGAACCCGCTCCAACCGCCCCCGAGAAGCGGGCGGGGAACGAACCCACTCCCCCAACGGCCCCTGAGGAGCGACGGGGTGAGGAACGAACCCCGCCGCGTCACGAAGGGCCCCCCGCACCAGCCGTACCGCCACCGTGGGACGAACCTGCGCCCGCGGCCCCTGGGAGGCCACCGTGGGACGAACCTGCACCCGCAGCCCCTGGGAAGCCACCGTGGGACGAACCAGCACCAACGCCCCCCGAGAAACCGGCGAGAACCGAATCCGCTCCCCCATCGGCCCCTGAGGAGCGACGGGGTGAGGAACGAACCCCCACGCGTCACGAAGGGCCCCCCGAGCCGGGCGCCCCGGTTCCGACAAGCCCGGCCAGCGACTCGGGTGCGCCCGCCGACGCGCCCGCCCCGTCCGGCCTCGGCACGGCCGACGTGCGCCGGTTCTGGCCGCAGATCCTCGAGAACGTGAAGAACCGGCGCCGGTTCACCTGGATCCTGCTCAGCCAGAACTCCCAGGTGATCGAGGTGCGTGACGGCGTGCTCACCCTCGGCCTGGCCAACGCCGGCGCCCGTGACAGCTTCGGCCGCGGCGGCAGCCCGGACGTGCTGCGCGAGGCGATCCTCGAGGTGCTGGGCGCCGCCCTGCACATCAACCCGATTGTGGACGCCGCCACCGAACCAGCCCCGGCCGGGAGCGACACCCCGCCACCGAGGCCGCCGGCGAGCCCGCCCCGGTCGGCGGCGGCGGAGAGCGCACGGGCGAACCTGCGTCCCACCCGCGGCCAGGCCAGTCCTGCCGAGCCGGAGCCCGAGGTGGAACCGAGCCGCGACGACGCCGTGGTCGCGGAAGACTCCGCGTCCGCCGACGAACTGATGATGAAGCACCTCGGCGCCGAACTCATCACCGAGGACGAGGACTGAACGGCTGCCGCCAACTACGATGAGCAGCCTGCACAACTGAGGAGCACACGATGTTCGATCCCGGCAGCATCGACCTGGAGGGCCTCCTGTCCCAGGCCCAGGCGATGCAGGACCAGCTGGAGCAGGCCCAGGCCGCGCTCGCAGCGAAGACGGTGAAGGGCACTGCCGGCGGCGACCTGGTCGAGGCCACGCTCACCGGCACCGGCGAACTCGTCGGCCTGGTGATCAAGCCCGAGGCCTGCGACCCCGACGACACCGAGACCCTCGCCGACCTGATCGTCGCGGCCGTCCGCGACGCGAACCACCAGGCGATGGCGCTGGCCCAGGCCACCATGCCGGCCATGCCCGAGCTGGACCTGTAGGTGTACGAGGGCCCGATCCAGGACCTGATCGACGAACTGGGCAGGTTGCCCGGGATCGGTCCGAAGGGTGCCCAGCGGATCGCGTTCCACATTCTCGCCACCGACAAGGCGGACGTCGAGCGGCTGGCGGCGACCCTGCGCGAGGTCACCGAGAAGGTGCGCTTCTGCGACGTCTGCTTCAACATCTCCGAGGAAGACACCTGCCGGATCTGCCGGGACGCCCGCCGCGACCGCACCGCGATCTGCGTGGTGGAGGAGTCCAAGGACGTGATGGCGATCGAGCGGACGCACGAGTTCCGCGGGCTCTACCACGTGCTCGGCGGCGCGATCAGCCCGATCGACAACATCGGCCCGGCCGACCTGCGGATCAGCGAGCTGTGCAAGCGGCTCGCCGACGGCACAGTGACAGAGGTTATTCTGGCTACCGACCCCAACCTGGAGGGCGAGGCGACCGCCACGTTCATCTCCCGGCTGTTGATCCCGATGGGCGTGACCGTTTCCCGGCTCGCCAGCGGCCTGCCGGTGGGTGGCGACCTCGAGTACGCGGACGAAGTGACGCTCGGCCGCGCCTTCCAGGGCCGTCGCCAACTGACCGCCTGAGAAGCGAGCCGAATGACCGCGAGCACTGCCACCCGATCCAACCTCCCGACCCCTGCGCAGCCGATCCGGCTCGTCGCCAGCGACATCGACGGCACCCTGATCGACTCGCGCGAGCAGCTCAGCGCCCGCACGGCCGGGGCGATCGGCGCTGCCGTCGACGCCGGCCTGTGGGTCGTCGCAGCGACCGGCCGCCAGATCACCCAGCTCCCCGCCGCGCTCGGGCCCTGCGGCCTCACCCACGTGGTCGGCAGCAACGGGTCGATCGGCGTCGAGCTGTCCAGCGGCGATGTGCTCTTCGAGGAGTTCCTCGCCCCGGCGGCGATCGCCGACATCGTCGCTCACCTGACCGCCCAACTGGAGGGCGTCCGCTTCTCCGCCGTCCGGGACCGGGGCGCCCGGCACGCCTCCGAGCCCGGCTACCTCGACCTGCTCACGCCGCGCGAGCTCACGTTCTGGCAGGTGG
This sequence comes from Propionicimonas sp., assembly GCA_040774965.1. Classification (GTDB taxonomy): domain Bacteria; phylum Actinomycetota; class Actinomycetes; order Propionibacteriales; family Propionibacteriaceae; genus Propionicimonas. The sequence goes on from JAXGTK010000123.1 coordinate 3,431, forward strand.
AGACCGAGAGCCTCGCCGACCTGGTGGCGCAGCCCACGCTGAAGCTCACCGCCCGGCACCCCGAGCTCACCGCCGACGACCTCCTCGAGGTGCTGGACGCCTCGGGCCTGGACGGCTTCCACGCGACCACGTCCAGGGCCCCGTTCCTGGAGATCGCCGGGGCCGGTGTGACCAAGGCGAGCGGCGTCGCCCGGCTGTGCGACCTGCTCGGCGTGGACGCCGACCACGTCCTCGCCGCCGGGGACGCGAAGAACGACATCGAACTGCTGGCCTGGGCCGGGCTGGGCGTTGCGATGGGCAACGCCGTGCCGGAGGCCAAGGCCGTGGCGTCCTGGGTGACCACGTCCAACGACTGCGACGGGGTGGCCCTCGTGATCGAACAGGTGCTGGCCGGACAGGAGACGACATGACCGACACGACCACCGCGACCTCACCCGGCGTGGTACCGATGGAAGCCGCCGTCCCGGATCACGCCGGGGCCGACGGGGCCGGCGACCGCGTGCTCACCACCTGGGCCGCCGACAGCGTGGCCCGCGCACTCGCCGACTTCGGCGAGGCCGGTGAGGACGAGCGCGCCCAGGCAGCCCTCGCCGCCGCCCGCTCGTGGGCGCACGGTGAGGGCGACGTCGACGCCTGCCGGGACGCGGCGTTCGAGGCCCAGCTGGCCGCCCGGGACACCCACGACGACGGGTACCGCGCCCTCGCCATCGCCTTCCGGGCCGCGGCCAGCCTGGCGGCGAGCGTCGACGACTCGCGGCTGGCCACGGACGCCGCCGGGCTCGCCGTCGAGGCGATCGCGGCGAACAGCGCCCCCTGCGAGCAGGATTTCAACACCGGCTCCGAGCGGCGCCGCCAGTGGCAGGCACTGCCCGAGGCGCTACGTCCGTCCGTCCTCGGCTCCGAGCCGCCCGATCCTGCCCCGGCGGCCTGCGCGATCTAGGGGTGGTCCGGGGGTGCGCCGGACGCCGGTGTCACCCGGGGTGTGACTTACCTCCAGTTGCGTGGAGGTCCACACTGACCCTGTCCACCGGCGATCGTGACCTGACTCTCAGGCACTCACAGCCTGAACACAGGTCGAACACGCACCATTGGTGGAACTGAGCGATCCAAGGAGGTTGGAATGCGTCACTTCCCCGGTCCGGAGGGCGGCTTCTACGGCGGCAGCCTGATGTGGGGATTCCTGGGGTTCATCGGCACTCTGGTGGTGCTGACCCTGATCACCCTGTTCATCGTGTACCTGGTCCGGCGGGCCAAGGGCAAGAAGTTCGGCCCCGGCGGCCCCGGCCCGGTGGGCCACCGCCCGATGATGCCCCCGGCACTGCAGGTCCTGGACGAGCGGCTCGCCAGGGGCGAGATCGAGGTCGAGGACTACATGACCCGCAAGGCGGCCCTGCTCGGCAGCAACGGGCCCGTCGCCAACGAGTGGGTGCCGCAGGCGGCTCCCACCCCGCCGCCCGAGGCGCCCCAGCCGGAAGGCGAGGGCGACACCGCGAACTGAGCGGCTGACAAGCACCGAAGCGAGCGTCGAGCGCCACCTCCTCGCCGCCGCTGCCTCGGCACCTGGACCCGGACGGGCTGGACCGTCCGGGTCCTGTCACGTCCGGACGGACCGGATTGGGGACGGTTCCTGATACGGTCCACCGGGCCCCCGCTTGGAGGCGGCGACCGGGCCCGCGTAAGCTGGCCGGGTCCGCAAGGCAGAGATGGGGCCATCACCCCGGAGCTGCCGGAAGAACAGAGCGTGCAGCGTCCGGATGGTCGGGACTGGCTCCCCCGAGCCTGTCGAAGGGCCGGAACCCGGTCAGCCGCTCCCACTAGAACCGGCCGCGGCGAGAACGAAGTGGGGCGTCCCCGGACGCCCAAGAAGGGTGGTACCGCGGGCTCGCGAGGGCTCGTCCCTTCGTCGGAGGAGACGACGAAGAAGGACGCCAGATGACCACCGAATCCGCTCCCGAGGCACGCCGGACGTACCGCGCGGTGCCCGCGATGCTCGACCTGCCCGCGATGGAGCGTGAGATCCTCGACTTCTGGGCGGCCAACGACACCTTCGCCGCCAGCCTGCGGCGCACCGAGGGCCGGCGTCCGTGGACGTTCTACGAGGGCCCGCCCACCGCCAACGGCATGCCCGGCACCCACCACATCGAGGCCCGGGTGTTCAAGGACGTCTTCCCGCGGTTCAAGACCATGCAGGGCTTCCGGGTGGACCGCAAGGCCGGCTGGGACTGCCACGGGCTGCCCGTCGAACTGGCCGTCGAGAAGGAGCTGGGCTTCAACGGCAAGCCCGACATCGAGGCCTACGGAGTGGAGGCGTTCAACGCGAAGTGCCGCGAGTCGGTCTCCCGGCACGTGGACGCGTTCACCGAGCTCACCCACCGGATGGGCTACTGGGTGAACCTCGACGACGCCTACTGGACGATGGACCCGAGCTTCGTCGAGTCGGTCTGGTGGGCGCTGAAGCAGATCCACTCCAGGGGCCTGCTCGTCGAGGACTACCGGGTCGCTCCCTACTGCCCCCGCTGCGGCACCACCCTGAGCGACCACGAACTCGCCCAGGGCTACGAGGACGTCAGGGAGGACTCGGTCTACGTCCGGTTCCCGCTCACCTCCGGACCGCTCGCCGGCAAGGCCTCCCTGCTGGTGTGGACCACCACCCCGTGGACGCTGGTCAGCAACACCGCGGCCGCCGTCCACCCCGACGTCACCTATGTGGTGGCCAGCAACGACACCGAGTCCCTGGTGCTCGCCGAGGCGCTGACCGAGAAGGTCCTGGGCGAGGGCTGGCGGCTCAGACAGACGTTCACCGGCAAGGAGATGGAGTTCTGGAGCTACGCCCGTCCGCTCGAACTGGTCGACTTCCCCGACGTCATCGGCGGCACCCACCAGGTGCTGCTGGCCGACTTCGTCACCACGGAGGACGGCACCGGCGTCGTCCACGAGGCGCCAGCCTTCGGCGAGGTCGACATGGAGCTGTGCCGCGCGTACGGCCTGCCGATGGTGAATCCGGTGCGTGCCGACGGCACCTTCGAGCCGGACCTCGACCTCGTCGGGGGACTGTTCTTCAAGACCGCGGACGCGGTGATCGTGGAGAACCTGGTCGAGCGCGGCCTGATGTTCCGGGTGCAGCCCTACGAGCACTCCTACCCCCACTGCTGGCGCTGCCACACCCCGCTGCTGTACTACGCCCAGCCGTCGTGGTACATCCGCACCACCCAGATCAAGGACGCACTGCTCCGCGAGAACAAGGGCACCAACTGGTACCCCGAGCACATCAAGTGGGGCCGCTACGGCGACTGGCTGAACAACAACATCGACTGGGCGTTGTCCCGCTCCCGCTACTGGGGCACGCCGCTGCCGATCTGGCGCTGCCCGGCCGGCCACCAGACCTGCGTGGGTTCGCGCGCGGAGCTGTCCGAGCTGAGCGGACGCGACTACTCCGGCCTCGACCCGCACCGTCCGTTCGTGGACGAGGTGAGCTTCCCCTGCCCGAACTGCCACGAGGAGGCGCGCCGGGTGCCGGAGGTCATCGACGCCTGGTTCGACTCGGGCTCGATGCCGTTCGCCCAGTGGGGCTACCCGTGGGCGGAGGGGTCGAAGGACGCCTTCGCCACGGCGTACCCGGCCGACTTCATCTGCGAGGCGATCGACCAGACCCGCGGCTGGTTCTACTCCCTGATGGCCGTCGGCACCCTGGTGTTCGACCAGTCGTCGTACAAGAACGTGCTGTGCCTGGGCCACATCCTCGCCGAGGACGGCCGCAAGATGAGCAAGCACCTGGGCAACATCCTCGAGCCGATCCCGCTGATGGACACCCACGGTGCGGACGCGGTGCGCTGGTTCATGGCCGCCGGGGGCTCGCCGTGGGCGTCCCGGCGCGTCGGCCACCAGACGATCACCGAGACCGTCCGCAAGGTGCTGATGACCTACCTCAACACGGTCGCGTTCCAGAGCCTGTACGCGCGAGCCACTGGGTGGACGCCGGGCACCGGGGTCGCCACCCACGTGCTCGACCGCTGGCTGGTCAGTGCCCGCAACACCCTCGTGCGGCAGGTGACCGATGCGCTGGAGGACTTCGACACCCAGCGGGCGGGCGCGTTGCTGGCGACCTTCGTCGACGACCTGTCCAACTGGTACGTCCGCCGCTCTCGCCGCCGCTTCTGGGACGGCGACGCCGGCGCCCTCCAGACGCTGCACGACACCATCGACACCGTCACCCGGCTGATGGCGCCGCTGACTCCGTTCCTGACCGAGCGGGTGTGGCAGGACCTCGTCGTGGCCACCGACGCGGACGCCCCGGCGTCCGTGCACCTGGCCAGCTGGCCGGTTGCCGACGAGGCCGCGATCGACACCCGGCTCGACGAGGCCATGCGGCTCACCCGCCGCATCGTCGAGCTCGGCCGCTCGGCCCGCTCCGAGGCGAAGGTGAAGACGCGCCAGCCGCTGGGCCGGGCGCTGATCCCGTCCAGCGCGTTCGGGCTGCTGGACGCGGACCTGCGCGCGGAGGTGATGGCCGAGCTGAACGTCGAGCGCGTGGAGTCGTTCGCGTCCGCCGGCGACCTGGTCGACTACTCCGCCAAGGGCAACTTCCGGGCGCTGGGCAAGCGGTTCGGCAAGCAGACCCCGGTCGTCGCCGAGGCGGTGGCGTCCGCCGATGCCGCCGCGCTCGCGGCGGAGCTGGCAGCGTCCGGTGTAGTCAGGGTCACTGCCCACGGTGTCGGCGCGGTTGAGCTGGGTGCCGATGATGTCTTCATCACCGAGCGGCCCCGAGAGGGCTGGTCGGTGGTCGAGGAGGATGGCCAAACCATCGCGCTCGACCTGGAGCTGACCCCCGAGCTGGTTTC